>JAZUEA010000424.1:0-6793 GCA_045639945.1 Myxococcota bacterium | reverse complement strand
CGCCTACCGCTTTGGAATTCCCGACCAGCTTGGTGAACCGCACCGACTCTCGCCCGCTCTCCATTGAGAGCTGCGGCGGCGAGCAAGTCGAAATCACGGGTTTCCGCATGGCCGAAGGCAGCGATCCGGCGTTCTCGATTGAAGAAAGCTCTCTGCCGAACTTGCCGCTCGTTTTACCAGCCGTCACCGAAGGTCAATCCGCGCCGAGCCGCACCATTTTGATCTCGTTCGCGCCCCGTGAGCAGCGCATTTACAACGGCACACTGATCATCGAATCCGATGATCCCGTTGCGCCAGAACGCGAAGTCAGCCTTTTGGGCCGCGGCATTCTCAACAACTGCCCGCGCGCTGGCGTGGTTCGCGACTCGTTCGAAGTTGAACCGCTCGACATCGTCCAGTTGGACGGCAGCATTTCCACCGATCCAGACGGCATCAACAACAAGCCGGTGAGCTACGAATGGGTCATCACCAGCCGCCCGCAAGGCTCGCTTTCTCAGCCTCTCGAAGCATTCTTCGATCCTTACCAGCCCAGCGGTGGTGGCACGCCCGATGACACTTCCACGCCGCAAGCTGTGTTTTTTGTAGATTTGGCGGGCTCTTACACCGCCGAGCTTCGCGTTCGTGACAACTTGGATTTGGGCCACGAAGCCTGCCCAAGCGCCGTTGCAACGGTCACGATCGTCGCCGTTCCGGAACAAGCCATTTTGGTCCAGCTCACTTGGCACAATGAATTGGACTTGGACGAAAGCGACGCTCACGGCAGCGACATGGATCTTCACTTGCGTCACCCGCTCGGCGGCCGCTGGTTCTCCAGTCCGTACGACTGCTACTACGCCAATCCCACGCCTGACTGGGGCCAAATCGAAAACCCCGAAGACGACCCGGTCATCGACATTGACGACTTCAACGGTGGCGGTCCTGAAAACATCAGCTTGGCCGTTCCGGAAAGCACCGACTATCTCACAGGCCCGTATCGCGTCGGCGTTCACTATTATAAATCCATCGATCGACAGACAGGCTTTGACTACGGTCCCGCGGAAGCTACACTGCGCATCTATTTGAATGGTGAGCTCGCATGGGATTATTCAGGCATTTCAGCGGATGGTACGCAGGAACCCGGCACGAAGTTGATGCCCAACTCCGAAACATTCTGGGAGCCCGCAGCGATTTACTGGTCGAGCGCGGAAAATGCTCGTGCCGAAACAGTCGACGTCTTCTACGATCATCGCCCCTAACACTCAGTTTGCTGGCGTTGTTCGCAACCGCTTGCGACGACGGCCAGCACAGCACCACAAGTCCTACCCTCGAAGCCTTTCCCGAGGCATTTACCTTTTCAAAACTGGCCGTTGGTGAATCTGCGCAGCGCGAAGTGGAAATTTCCAATCTCGGTCGCGCGCCGCTCAAAATTCACTCGTTCAAATTGGTCGATGATTCCACGGCCAAGGAATTTGAGCTTTTTGTCGAAGCTGACGGCGGATTGCAGCCTCCACCACAAACTGCGACCGTTGAAGACAATCCGCTCGTTTTGGTGGTTCGCTACACACCCAAAGATGAAAACGAAGCAGCCGACGTGGGCGAAGTTCAGCTTTCAACCAATGATCCGGACGCTCACAATTTTACGTTGCCCATCACCTCTGCGAGTTTAGGAGCTGAGCTCAGCGTTTATCCGACCGCTCTGGATTTTGGCCAAGTCAGCGCCGGCTCAAGAGAAACGCGAACCGTCAAACTTCAAAATTTGGGATTGGCCAAGCTCGAGATTTCTGAATTTCGCTTGAATGGCAGCACTGATTTTAGCTTGCTCGAAAGTGCGCCGATTTCGCTCTTGCCCAACGAATCCACAACACTTTCAGTAACTTACGCGCCTTTGGCATTGGGTAGCGATCAGGGCGAGCTCACAATTTTTTCAAACGACAACATCACGCCACAAGTAAGCATTCCGCTCTACGCCAATGGCTCGGCTGCGTGTTTGCGCGTGCCCAGCTTGCTCGACTTTGGCAAGGCGATGATCACTGACGCAGCGCCCGTCGACTCGCCCAACAAACGCTTGCTCAGTTTGGAAAGCTGCGGCAGCTCAGCACTCGAAATCAAAACTGCAACGCTCACCGATGCAAACGGCGTCTTTACAGTATTAGATCTGCCGCAAACGTCGGCCGGGCAGCCGCTCTACACCTTGCCCGGTGCATCTGACGGCGTAGAACCGTCGCAAACGCTCACCGTTGCGTTCACTCCCAAGCAAGAAATCAGCTACGGCGCAAAACTCACACTCACGACCAACGATCCCGCTTCGCCGCATGAAGTCGATTTGTTTGGCCAAGGCTCCAGCAACGCCTGCCCTGTACCAGTTGTTCGCCAAGAGCACTTTGAAGTTCAGCCGCTCGATCTCATCACGCTCGACGCATCGGATTCGTACGATCCAGGTGGCCAAGTTCGCCGTTATGTTTGGACTGTCATTTCTCGCCCACAAGGCAGCGTGGCGCAACCGGTCGAGTCGTTCGATAGTCTTTCGCGGCCGGCCGATGGTGGACCTGACGATGATGAAACAACTCCAACTGCGCTGTTTTTTGTAGATTTAGCGGGCGATTACGTGATTTCGCTGCAAGTCTACGACGATTTGGGACAAGTGAGCTGTGCACCGGAATCCGCTGAAATCACAATTCACGCGGTTCCCCAAAAAGATCTGCACATTCAGCTCGTTTGGTCCACGCCCGACGATCCAGACGAAACCGACGGTTACGGCACAGATTTGGATCTGCACTTGCGCCATCCGAACGCGGGCAACGCTTGGGGTCAAAACGCCGGCTCCAGCGATTGCTATTTCGGAAACCCCAATCCCGACTGGGGCGTTTTAAACGATGTAAGTGACAATCCCACACTCGACATCGACGACAAAAACGGCGCAGGCCCCGAAAACATCAACTTGCAATCACCGGAAATTGGCACAACATACGACATCGCCGCGCTCTATTTCCGTTCCGAATCGACGTTTGGCGAAACCGACCGCGATCCACGCCAAGCGCACACCAGCTACGCCACGATTCGCGTTTTTGTAAAAGGCGATCTGCTCGCAGAATACGTTGACAAGCCGCTCACACAAACTCGCCAGCTCTGGCACTTTGCGCGATTAACTTGGTGCGGTGACTTCACGGTGTGTCCCACCATCGACTTTGTTGACAATATCTTGAGCGAATCAGATTACGCCTATCTCAAATAATCACTCATTTCTCACATTCTCATCTATTCACTTTCTTACGTTTTTACACAAATTAGTCATTAAAAATTCTTGCTGTGTAAAAATCTTTCCGCTAGAAAGCGCCCGTTTTCAGGGTCAGGTTGGCCCGTTTGTAGAAAGGATTCGCGTCCGTATGCGTAAGTTTGCTCTCATCGCTCTCGTCGCTGGTTTCTCTTTCAACGCCAACGCTGAAGAAGCTGCCGAAGCCGCCAAGGCTGAAGAAGCCGTCGCCGCCGAAGCCGCTCCCGCTGCTGAAGCTGAAGTCAAGGCTGAAGATGTCAAGGCCGATGACGCCAAGGCTGACGAAGTCAAGGCCGATGACGCCAAGGCTGAAGAAGCCAAGGCCGACGACGCCAAGGCCGAAGAAGTTAAGTAAGTCAAAACACTAAGCGCTTAACTCTTTCATTCGTTCCACTTGGGGAATATTTGTTCTGCGTGTTTTCTATGCAGCTTTTTAATTTCAAAAAGTGCATCGAAAATTATAGCAATTCCCAGTTTTGAAAGGATTCATCATCATGCGTAAGTTCGCTCTCATCGCTCTCGTCGCCGGTTTCGCTTTCAACGCCAACGCCCAGGAAGCTGCTGAAGCTGCCAAGGCCGAAGAAGCTGTCGCCGTCAAGGCTGAAGTTGCCAAGGTCTCCGAAGCTGACTGCAAGGCCGCCATCGATAACATGTTCAAGATCGAATTCGCCAAGGACGAAGCGAACAAGGACAAGATGGACGAGCTCATGGCTGCTGCCAAGGCCGACGCTGGTTACGCCGAAGCCATCGCCATGTGCGTTAAGGAATTCACCGCCGAAAACGCCAAGTGCGTGATCGACGCCAAGACCGCTGAAGACATCGAGAAGTGCGACAAGTAATCGCCTTCACGCTCTAAGCGTTCAAGCCTCAATCCTTTTTGGATTGGGGCTTTTTTATTGCCCAAATTTTGTGGCACGCGAGTTGTATTTGCTTCGTAAAACGCTCATTCTGGACGAGTTGTGATAAGAGGATCGAGTCATGCGTAAATTTGCTCTCATCGCCCTCATTGCTGGTCTGATTTTCGCTGCCACCGCTCAAGCCGCTCCAAAGAAAGCGAAAACCAAAGGCAAAGTTCAAACTCCCAAGATCGTTCGGGTGGTTTCTACAACGCACAAAAAAATTGTGCCGCGCGCCGAAGAGACCGCTCGCATGGTTCGAGAACGCGCTTGCCGCTACGCCATCGACAACATGTACAAAATTGAGTTCGCGAAGGTTCCGGAAAACGCCGACAAGATGAGCGAACTGATGAAAACCGCTCAAAAATCAAGCGAGTACAACGCTATTATTCAAGATTGCGTCACGCAGTTGGACAAAACCGACTTGCAGTGCATCACCGGCGCCAAAACCGCAAAAGACATTGAAACCTGCGATTTGTGATTCGCTTCAATCTTTGCACACAAAAAAGCCTCACCGTAAAAGATGAGGCTTTTTTATAACCAGCGAAAATCATTCAAGAATTAATCACTGGCTGAACGCCACCACAAATAAAGAGCCGTTGCAACTGTAATCACGCCCAACGTGAGAGAGACATCTGCGCCAAACGCAGCGCTTTGAGCATCATCCCGCGCCGAAATCGCCACCGAGCGAATATCGGTCGAACGCGCGTCATCGGCTGAAGAAATCGCCGAAACGCCAAACCAGGTTCCTAAACCGAGCGCCGCCAATCCAGCGCCGCCAATCACAAAATGCCATGGAAAATCGCTCGATTTGGTTTCAACCGGCTCAGCTAAAACCGCTGCCGAAACCGGAACTGAGCGCTCGCCTTCCAGCGGCATCGGCGTTGGATCACCACCCAAAAGTTGAACGCGGTGAATCACAGCCGTCATATCCGCCGGATCGGTCGCCAAATACGCGCGATAATACTCGATGGCTCCCGGCGTATCGCCGCCCCGTTCTTTGCTGCGCGCGATGTTGAAAAGCAAGTCACGGTGCGCCGCCAACTTGTAGGCCGACGCAAACGTGTTCGCCGCCTCGATGAAATGCTCCGCTCGATAATGCGACAAGCCCTCAAAAAAAAGAGCCTCCACGCGATCGAGCGTGTCCTGATCGAGCGCTTCCAACTCGCGAACATCAACCGCTTCTTCGCCGCCCTCGGATTCCTCGTCCAATGCCTCGTCCTGCGCAAACCCAAGACACGGCATCAACGCGAACGCGCCCAAAAGCAGCCAATTTTTTAATGGTAAGCTCATTCGCCGCCCTTCGTTCGCGCCATTAAACGGGCTCTTTCGTCACGTTGTTGGAAGCGTCCTCACCGCCGCCATCGTTGCCATCTTCGGTCTCTAGAGCTTGGCAAGCATCATCCATGCAAGAGCGATTTTCAGTGCAGTCATCGTTGTTGTTGCACGTCCGCTCAACACTGGTGCTTCCAATGTCCCAGTTGCTGAGAGCCCAGTTTGCGGAAACGGTGATTGTGCAATCGCCATACAGATTTTCGAGCGGCAGCGAAGCCTTCCAGCGGCTGTCGGTTGTGCCGTTGTAATCGCGATCCAACGAGGAAGCTGTTGCGACGAGTTCCGCTGCCTCATTGCGGCCGCACTTGTATGAGAACACCCAATTCAAATCAGATTCAGACAATCCAACCAGATTGCTGCCGCATGTAATGCCTTCTTGTTCGAAGACCACGGAGAACGCGATCGCATCGGCGCTGGATTCAAAATTCACTGCGCTGAAGCTCAAATCGCGTACGACACACTCCGCATTCACGGTTTCACAACCAATTTCCATGCAAGTTGCGTTCGCGACGTCTGTGCAGGAATTGCTGCTCGCGGTCTGATGCTCGGTGCAAGAGAGCAAATACAAGTTGTCGGTGCTGCAAACGGTGCTCTTCTCGCTTGTGTAACACGGATCGTTTTTATTGACGCAACGCCCCGGCATTACATCGGTCTCGTCGCAAACCGCGGGAGATTGGCAAACAGTGGTCGTCGCGATTGTCTTGTCGGCCGCGCAAGCCACAGAAGTAGCGGAATCCTTGCAATACCAACCAGTTGCGCTCTGGAGGCATTTGGTGTCTGCGCAATAAGCAGCGCTGTTCTTTTCTGTGCAGGTTTCGGAAGTGGTGCAGCTCCCCTGCTGCGTTGTATGATCTGCGTTGCAAGTGAGAATCGTAGAAGTTCCGTCACAGTAAGAGGAAATTCCATTTGCGCACTTTGCGGAAGCACAGTGAACACCGCCTGTTTCTTCGCAAATTTCACCAGACTCGCAGTTCGTGGCGGTTGTCTGCTTGCCGTTTACGCAAGTGACGCGTTGGTAAACATCTCCGGAATGATTACACAATTCCGTGTTTCCCTTGCCGAAGCAAGCGTCGTTTTCATCGCATCCTAAACCTTCGTCGGTTTCGCCGTTGCAGTTGTTGTCCAAACCGTCGCAGGTTTCAACGCCGCCATTTGAAACGGTGCATTCGTATTCGCAGCCGTTCGCGGGATTTCCGTCAATGTTGTGGAAACCGCCCGTACAGCTTTGAATCTCGCAACGCCCCGCTTCGCAAACAGACGTGGCATTCGCGAGAGTGCAAAGGTCGCCTTCGTCGATTTCACCGTCGCAGTC
>JAZUEA010000423.1:0-2564 GCA_045639945.1 Myxococcota bacterium | reverse complement strand
CGATAAGTCGATTCTGAAGCAGTTCTACGAGGGGCAAGGTCTTCACCGAATTTACGTAGGTGAAATCATAAACGCCTGGAAATAAATAGATTTTATGTGGTCGCAGATTGAATTTAGACTTCAGCCGCGCCGCAAGGGCATGCATCTTGTGACTCACGAAGTTGTGAGTTGCTTGCCTGATTTGCCACAAATTGGTTTGTTGCATCTATTCATCAAACACACTTCTGCTGCATTAAGTATTAATGAAAATGCAGATCCTGATGTTCGAGTGGATTTGGAGAGTATCTTCAATCGCTTAGTGAAGGAGCGCGAACCATATTATCAACACACAATGGAAGGCGATGATGACATGCCTGCGCATGCTAAGTGTACCATTGTGGGTTCGTCGGTGACGATTCCGATTACAAATGGCCGTTTGAACTTGGGAATTTGGCAGGGCATTTACCTCTGCGAATTTCGGGAAAATGGCGGTGCCCGTAGATTTGTCGCAACAATTTGCGGCGAGTAACCTCTTGGAATAATTGGGTTTTAGGAGAAACTGATGCGCAAGAATTTTGGAAGCAAGCCTTGGACTTACCCGCAACCTGTGTTCATTGTGGCGGCTTATGACGAAAATGGTGTGCCCAATGCAATGAACGCTGCCTGGGGCGGCATTGACTACGATGATCGCATCAATTTGTGCTTAGGCGCAGATCATAAAACGACTGCAAATATCCTTGCGACAAAGGCTTTCACTGTTAGCATGGCAACGGTAGAGCAGGTTGTCGCTTGCGATTACGTGGGTGTTGCAACGGGCACTAAAGTTGAAAATAAGTTTGAAAAAGCTGGTTTTCACGCAATCAAGTCAGAATTTGTCAATGCACCTATTATTGATGAATTGCCAATGACACTTGAGTGTGAATTCGTGAGCTATGACGAAGAGTCATGCCACATGGTTGGACGCATTGTGAATGTGTCGGCTGATGAGTCCATTTTGAACGAAAAAGGTAATATTTCCGCGGCGAAACTTCGTCCGATTACTTTTGATCCGGTCTCTCATGAGTATACGGCTCTGGGTGAGAAAGTCGGAAATGCCTTCCGCGATGGTCTAACACTTAAATGACACCTCTCCAAATGCAACTGTTTGAGTTGCAGGATGAAATTTACCGCCGCCGCGAGGATTACCGTGATTTTCAAGCGCGTGTTTTGGTCGTCGATGCGGCGGATATCATTGGAGTGCGTACTCCGGTTCTTCGAAAATTTGCTAAAGAATTCGAGAAGTTACCGGAATCGGAGGCCTTTCTAAAAGAGCTGCCTCATCTGTATCATGAAGAAAAACAGCTGCATGCATTTTTGATTTCGCAAAGTAAAGATTTTGAATTTGTTATTGCGGAATTAGATAGATTTTTGCCCACTGTCGATAACTGGGCAACGTGCGATAGTATTAGTCCGAAGAGTGCTTTTCGTAAGCATTTAGATGAGTTAGTGCCGCATATCGATCGCTGGATGGCTTCGTCGCATGAATTCACGATTCGATTTGGTATTGAGATGCTCATGAGCTTTTACTTGGATAAAGCTTTTAAATCTGAATACTTATCAAAAGTCGCGGCTGCAAAAAATGAAGCTTATTATGTGCGGATGATGGTTGCGTGGTATTTTGCAACGGCGCTTGCAAAGCAGTGGGATGCAACGATCCCATATTTGCAGACACAACATTTAGCGACTTGGACCCATAATAAAGCGATTCAAAAAGCCATAGAAAGCTATCGCATTGCGGATGAGCAAAAGGCGTATTTACGAACGCTGAAAATTCGTACCCGTTAAATGCAAATCTTGCTTGAGACGGTACCGGGTTGCTGTCATACTACCGCACATGCTTTGCGCACTTACGATCAAAAATTTCGCCATCATCACCAGTCTGGACATCGCTTTCGACACCGGTTTAACGGTGATCACAGGTGAGACTGGTGCTGGAAAATCCGTTTTATTATCGGCTCTTAACTTGGTTCTGGGTGGCCGCTCAAAGAGCGAAGTTATCCGTACCGGCGAAGATTGTGCCGAAGTCGAAGCTCTTTTCCATTTGGAAAAGGATTCGCTCATTCCTGAAAAATTGGCACAAGCCGAAATTCCATGCGACGGCGAATTGCTTGTGCGGCGCATTGTCACGCGCAGCGGTCGCAGTCGAATTTACTTAAATGGCGTTTTGTCGAGTGCTCGCCAACTGTCTGAAATTACAGAAGGTTTGGTCGATATTTCAGGGCAGCATGAGCATTTAAGCTTGCTTCGTACCGAAGCGCATCTCGAACTATTAGATCGCATCGCGGGGTTAACTGAGCTTCGCCAATCTGTGACAGATGCATTCAATGCTCTTAAAAAAACAGATGAGGAGATTGAAGCGATTTGCGCGCGTCAACGTGACAGAGCTGAGCGTGAAGCCTTTTTGCGCTTTCAACTTCAGGAGTTAGATGCTGCAAACCTGAAAGATCCCGACGAAGAAAATGCGTTGGAGCTTGAAGCCAAGCGCTTGGGCTCGGTGGAACGTTTAAAGACAGCGGCTGATGCGATTGAGCGTGAACTTTACAGTG
>JAZUEA010000422.1:0-19354 GCA_045639945.1 Myxococcota bacterium | reverse complement strand
CCATTTCTTCCAGTGCGGCAAGCGCCTCATCCAAGCGATCTTCCTCGAGCATTTTCTCGATAGACGCGAGGTCCTCTTTACTCTTGGACAGCCCTTCCTGAACCTTGTTCTCTTTCAAGCCGTCAACGTTCAGATATTCTTTCGGAAGATCCTGCTTGAGCTTTTGCATTCGCTGGCGAAGTTCATCGATTTGATTCTTTAACCGCTTGATTTCACGAATGATTTTCGATTTTAGCTCTGGAGATGGAGACGCTTTGTAAGCTTCGATTTGTCGCTTCAAATCTTCGCGAGCAAGCTGCAATTCTCGCGTCATTTCGGCCATATCTTCTAAAGCGAGTCGTGTGAGTGTCGCTTCTATTGCAATGATCGCATGACCGATTTCTTCAATGATTTTAGCGTTTTGTGCTTGCCAGTAGCTTTCACCGCGAGCAAGCGTTCGTGCTTCATCTTTCGCCGCGCTCAAAATGGCGATGTAGCGATCCTCCAAGTATTTTTGGACTTCCTCCGGTGTGAGCGGATCGTCTTTAAGTCCTTGTAAAATCGTGTAAAAATCGTTTTGCGCATCATCTGTTTGAGCTTGAAGCTCAGGCTGCACTTCCCACGGCTTTTTTGCCTGCGGATTTTCCGCATCACAACTTTCCACGCGATCGGCGAGCGCCAACAAAAACTTGCCCGTGAGCTGGTGGAGCCGCTCAGTCAGCGCATCGTGCGCCTTTCGCGGCGAAGCAATCGTCAAAATTCGCGACGCTGAAACGCCACGCTTGGGACCATCCACGCTGTCGTTATCGTAGGCTTCAACAAACAAAATTAGGCGATCACCTGGCGCGGGATTCATTACGCTTAAATCGAGTCGCGCATCGCCATCAAACGCAGCCGTTGCTGGCATATCTATCGGAAAAGATTGAGGATTGTCCTCATCGCCGACCAACGCCAAGATCGCTGCAGCGCGCGTTAGGCCAAAGTCGTCGCTCAAATGAAACGCCACGTCGATGAAGCTCGGATCTTGAAGTTCCAAATCTTCCGCCGGCAATTTGAGTGTCACGTTGGGGGCTGCATCAAACTCTGCACGAAGCAGTCGCGGCGTTTTTTCCAAAAGAGTGCGCCGGTTCGACTCGAGCGCAAATCGCCAGCGCATCGAATCTTTCAAAACGAAACTGCCCGAAATCTTTCGTTCTTTGACCGTAAGCGCAATGTCATCCTGGTTCTCAACACGCAGGTTGGCCGCCGTGATGTCTTGAAGTGCTGTGGCTTCAATCTGCACGCGCGAGCCCTTGAGTGCCGACAAATCCCCTGCAAAGTTCGTCCAAGTTTGAGGCGAGCGTTTCGTGTGCTCAGGCGGTTCAATCGTGATCGACAACTCGCCAACAATCGGCCCTGTTTGCATCACGCTCAGCGACTCGCTTTGTTGCATACGAGAAATGCCCAAAATAATAAAATCTCTAAAACCTAAGAATAGGATGGTCCACGAGACAATCGCAGCGATGATCAAGTGAGGGCGAAACGAACTTTTTTGAACGGTGCGAATTTTTTGAAGTTGTAAAAGAACGCTTTCTGCGAGCGCTAAAACCAGCGGGGGAACTTCTACGTCTTTGTATTTATTGATAAATTCGTTTGTCGCAATGAGGCTATCTGCAAAATGCTTGTTGTTTGCTTCAATTGTGTAAGCCACCAAATTGAGAGAGCGAACACGCCAAATCGAAAGGCAAACCGGCGTTAGACAAGCGATCGCCAGCGCAAACCAAAAAAGGAACGCACAAAAAGAAGCCGCGTTTTCAAAATTCGCTGCGATCAGCACAAAAAACGCGACGACAAATGCGAGTCCTGCAAGAAATGAAGGTAAAAGTGAACGCAGGTGTTCAAGAAAAAGTCGTCGCTGTAAACGGCGAAGTTCTTTTTGTACAAGCTCAAAGACACTAGGAAATTTCGACATGTAGCGGGTTACCGATTGGCAGGAATCGTTTTTGAGATGTGACTTTCGGCCTTTTCGTGCAGAAAAAGTGTAAATAACGAATCGGCGTTTTGAATAGTACGCCGTCTCATTTCGTTCAGATAGGGTGCACGCTTTGGAACTAACAGATTACGAACTCGTCGCTCGTTGCCAAAACGGGGACGCTCGAGCCTTTCAATTATTGGTTGAGCGTTATCAACGGCGAGCATGTGGCATTGCATATGGCGTGCTTCGAAATTCGGACGATGCGATGGATGCAGCACAAGAGGCTTTCATCAAGATTTATCGAAACATCGACGGATTTCACAACGATTGCTCTTTTTACACCTGGCTTTATCGAATCGTCGTCAACGTTTGTATCGATCTCATTCGACGCAAATCTCGGCGACGCACAGCGGCATACGACGACACCTACCACCGAAAAGATGAGGTCGAAGCGATGCCGGTTACGGGTAACACCCGCGACATGATGCCAGGCGAACAACGTGAACGCGAGGATTTGCACTCCGCTTTAAATAAAGCTTTGGCAGGTCTGAGCGAAAGTCACCGAACGGTGATTGTGCTCCGTGAAATTGAAGGGTTGAGCTACGAAGAAATCGCGGAAGTGTGTGATTGCCAAATTGGAACGGTGATGAGCCGTCTCCATCACGCCCGCAAAAAGCTTCAAGTTTCGCTTCAGCCCTATCTTAAAGCGACCGGCGATCTCGATCTCGCCGCGCTCGCGGGTCAAGGTGTCAGGAAAAGCTCATGAACGATCAAAACTTGCAAAATACCCCTGACGAATTGTTGGACGACAATATGAGCGAACGCGAAATGTTGCTCCAACGGGCTTTTGACGGTGAGTTGAGCCCCAAAGAGCGCGAAGCGTTTGAAAACTTGAGTCGCGAAGATTCTGAGTTGTTGGCGGAATGGGATGCGCTTCAGAATGTGCGCGAGCATTTTTGTGAAGCCCATCAAGCAGATGTGGCGCGATTCGATTTCTCGAATTTTTATGAAGGCATCGCTAAAGAATTAGGCATCGCCGAAGCGCCGGCCAAACAGCCTGGATTCTTTGAGCGTTTAACTGGTTGGTGGAAGCGCTATTGGACGCCGGTTGCTGTGAGTGCTGCCGTTGCAGTGGTTGCGGGACTCATCACAGTCAACCTTGCCAAACCTGTTTCTGAAGAAGTTCAGATTGAGCAGGTGATCAATAAAGGATCCGGCTTGGTTTTGATTAGTCAGCCCACAGAAGAAGGCGAAGTGCCGGTTCTCTGGACTTGGGAAGACGAAGCCGATTCCGAAAGCGATAAAATCGAGCAAGGAGAGGAGGCTATTTAGTGAAACGCTTTCATCTTTCTGCGGTTTTAGCTCTCTTCGCTTTTTGGATGATTCCCTTTTTTGCTTGTGCAAACGACCAAATCACATTTGATGTTGTCGTAATTCATGCAACCAAAGATTCGGGCGGCGTTGATAAGTCTTTGAAATCATTAGAAACAGCGCTGGTTCGGAGTTTTGGTGATTACTCGACGTTTAAAAAGTTGGACACCACAGAGTTCAATCTTGCGTCGGGTAAAAAGCACAGCGTGAAATTACCAAACGGCCACGACAACGCGACGTTTATTTACAACGGGAATCACGGCAAAAAGCACTTGGTTAAACTTTCGATTCCCAAAGCGCGCGTTGAAGCCGATCTTCGAATGCCAATCAACAAACCCTTCTTTCAAGCGGGCTTGCGTTACCAAGGTGGCATTTTGATTTTGGCTTTTAGACTCCGAGAATAATTCGAAAAAATCGATTTCCCTACCCTCCGTCTCGCCCTCCGTGTTCTAATCTCTTCATGGAAAAAATTTCGAGCGCCAGCCAGCCTTTTGATGTTGCAGAGGTCACCAAGTGCATTGGCGATCTGTTTGCGCGCGAACTGAATGGCATTTGGATTACTGGTGAGCTGACCGAGCTGAAACCGCATACAAACGGGCACGTTTACCTGACGCTCTCGTCGGGGCCAGCGCGTTTGGCGGCTGTGATTTGGAAAGGTCAGCGTTCAAAAATGCCCATGCCGCCGGTGATTGGCTCCAAAGTCATCGTGCACGGCAAAATTACGGTGTATCCGCCGCGTGGCAGTTATCAACTCGACATCGATTCGATGATTTTGGCTGGTCAAGGCGTTCAGCAGGCCGCGCTTGAGGAATTGAAGCGCAAGTTGGCTGCAGAAGGTCTGTTCGATCCGGCCCGCAAGCGAAAGTTGCCGTATTTGCCGCGAGCTGTGGGCTTGGTAACGAGTCAAACGGGAGCTGCGGTTCACGATTTTATGGAGGTTTTCTGGCAGCGCGCGCCGCAGATTCCAATTATTGCGTGTTATGCGTCTGTTCAGGGAACGCAAGCGCCACCAGAAATTGCGGATGCGATTGCGACGCTCGGCAAAGATCCGCGCATTGATTGGATCGTGGTGACGCGTGGCGGTGGAAGTAACGAAGATCTTTCATGTTTTAACGATGAACGAGTGGTTCGAGCGATTGCAGCGTCGCCGCTTCCGGTGATTTCGGCAGTGGGGCACGAGGTGGATGTGACGCTAGCGGATTTTGCGGCTGATTTGCGCGCACCTACGCCAACGGCGGCAGCACAGTGCATTCCGATTCAGAGTGATTTGCTGCAAATGCTGGCGGATTATCGGACTCGTTTGGATCAGGCCACGGCGCGTTGGGTGGAGCGAAATCGCGCGGGGTATCAAAATTTGGAGCTTCGCCTGCAACAAAGCGTTCGGCTCGATCGCTTAAAGTCGGATTGGAATAAGCTGCAGGAGCGGTTGCAGCAGCAAAATCCGTCAATGCGTTGGGCTGAGGAGCGGCGTCGGTTTGAGGTTCTGCGGGCGCGGTTTTCGTCGTTTGGACCGGCGTACTTGCTTGAAAAACGCAATAAATTCAAAAAGTTAGAAGATTTGCTTTCGCCGGCAATTGTGCGCGAAGTCACTCGCGATCGCGCACAATTGGGTGCGTTGTGTGCTCGTCTGGAAAGTTTGTCGCCGCTCGCAAGTTTGAAGCGCGGCTACGCGATTGCTACACACGCGGGCTCGGTGGTCACATCGGTCGATGCGCTTTCAAAAGGCGATTCGATTGAAATTCGCGTTTCTGATGGTTTGGTCGAAGCGCAAGTATTGAAAACAAAACGAGATTCTCATGAGTGAACCCAACTTTGAAGCTACGATGATTGAGCTTTCCCAGCTGGTTGCCACGCTGGAGCAAGGCAATTTGCCGCTCGATGAGGCGCTGAAATTGTATGCGCGCGGTGTGGAATTGTCGCGTCAGGGCAACGCGCTGCTTGAAGGTGCGGAGCGTCGATTGGAAGAATTGAAGCGGAGTCCACAATGAGTGATTTGGAAAAAGCAGCGCTTGAAGCGGCGATCTCACGTGTGATTCCGCAGTTTGAAGCAAAGTTTGATGCGACTGCGAATTTTGAAGATTGGCCTAAAAAGCTTTTAGATTCAGCGCGTTATGCGTTGTTCGGTGGCGGAAAGCGTCTGCGTCCAATGTTGGCTCTGCTCACGGCGGAAGCGCTTGTGGGCGAAGCTTCATCAGCGGTTTATCGCTGGGCGATGGCTCTTGAAATGGTCCACTCTTACAGCCTGATTCACGACGACTTGCCGGCCATGGACAACGATGATTTTCGGCGCGGTCGCCCCACGTGTCACAAGGCGTTTGATGAAGCGACGGCGATTCTGGCGGGCGATGCGCTTTTAACGGAAGCCTTCGGAATTGTTTCAGAACTTGGAAATCCGAAGTTGGTGAAACTGCTGTCGAAGGCAGCGGGCGGCGCGGGCATGGTTGGTGGTCAGGTGCTTGATTTGAACGGCTGTCCGGATTTGGCCGCACTTGAAGTGATGGATCAGAAAAAAACGGGTTGCTTGATCGATGCAGCAATTTTGGGTGGCGCGATCGCAGCGGGCGCGGACGATGAAAAAGTGCAGCAATTTCAAACGTTTTCGCGCGCACTTGGAGTGCTGTTCCAACTGACTGATGATTTGCTCGACGCGGATCAAGACAAAGATCGTGACCAGAACAGTTTTTTGCATCACATGAGCGTGGATGCGGTCATGGCGCGCCGCGATGCGCTGGCAGATGAAGCGGTCGCGAGTTTGGCTTTTTTGGGTGAGTCGGCGAAAGTTCTGCAGGCCTTGGTGCGCAAGGTCCAGCATCGTCAGCGCTGAGAGCGGCTATGGGCAAGCGCAAAACGTGTCGGGCGGATGAGCGGCTGGTCGAGTGCGGGCTCGCTGAAAATCTCACAAAAGCGCAGGCTCTGATTATGAGCGGCGTGATTGTGGCGGGCGAACGCCGTGTGGAAAAGCCGGGTGAAAAGATTTCGGCGGACTGCGAAATTCGTTTTAAAAACGGAAAGTTGCGACCTTATGTGAGTCGTGGCGGCCTTAAACTTGAAGGCGCGTTGGATCACTTTGATGTAAAACCTGCGGGATTGATTTGCCTGGATTTGGGGGCGTCGACTGGCGGTTTTACGGATTGTTTGCTTCGTCGCGGCGCCACAAAAGTTTACGCGGTCGACGTGGGCGAGAATTTGCTCGATTGGCGATTGCGAGGTGATGCGCGTGTCGTGAACCTTGAAGGTGTTCACGCAAAAGACCTGACAGCTGAGCAAGTTCCCGAAAAAATTCAGCTTTTGGTTGCTGATATTTCTTTTAACTCGCTCAGTCGCGTGTTGCCGCCGTGTTTGCCGTTTTTGGCGCCAGACGCAAATTTAGTGTTGCTGGTCAAGCCGCAGTTTGAACTCGATCGCGATGAAATCGGTGAGGGCGGCATCATTCGCGAAGAGGCGTTGCGTGAAAAAGCGTGCGCGCGTGTGGAGCAAGACGTGCGTGACATGGGCTTGACGCCACGTGGTTTAACGCCGTCGCAAATTTGCGGCACGCATGGAAATCAGGAATTTTTGTTGTGGGCTCAAGCGTTAGGGACGCCCGAAAGTTCTCAAGAAAACTAATCAGAAAGCGCAGCACGCAAAATTGGGCGAAGTTCGTTTAAGGCTTTCGTTCGAATTTGGCTGATGCGCGATTCGGTGACGCCCAATAAGTTTCCGATTTCTTTCAACGATAAGTCCTCGAAATAATAGAGAGAAACGACAATTCGTTCGCGTTCGGAAAGTCGCTGCATGGAGCGGATGAGTACTTTTCGAACGTTGTTTTTGTCGCTTAAACTTTCGGGATCATCATTTTCTAAGTCGGGTACGCTGTCTAAAAAACTATGGCGTCCTTCGTTGTGGCTGTTGATATCTTCGTAAGAAACGAGCGAAGCAGTTTGTAACTGCTGATAAATTCGCTCGAATTCTTCGACGGAGATTTTTAATTCGCTCGCAATTTCGCAGCAGTTCGGAAAGCGGCCGAGCTTTTCGGTTAGCTGGCGAATGGTGTTTTCGATGCTGGCGCGTCGTCGTCGAACGCTGCGTGGCACCCAATCTTGCGAGCGAAGTTCATCAACGATGGCGCCGCGAATTCGAATTTCTGCGTAAGTGGCGAACTGGCTGCTTTTATCGGATTCGTATTTTTCGACCGCATCGATGAGGCCTACGATGCCGGCGCTGCGCAAGTCGTCCAATTCAATACTGGCGGGCAACCGTGCGATCATTTTGGATGCGACTTTGTTAACTAAATAACTGTAGTGCTCGACCCAAAGATTGCGATCATTGGGAGGTTCTGTGCTGGATTCAGCACAGTCCACTTTCTGAACGTCAATGAGATCTTTGGTCGTCATGAATGCCTCTTAGTCGCAGAGACGCATAAGATGTGAAAATTGTTTGAGAAAAACAAGAAGCTTTTCACACCCTTGTTACTGACAAACGGAAAGATTGAGGTCTAGTGTGGCGAACGGATTTGCAGCGTCGAGTATGAAATTGGCTTGTGCTGACCAAGTGTCAGCCTCACTTTCGCACTCAAACTCGCCGTTTTGGTCTGCATCCAAATAAACTGTCACATTGTAGCGACCTGGTGCGAGCGGCCAGCTGGAAGAAAGAAGTGGTTCACTCAGCGATTGCAACTGGTGCTCAAGCGGCAAATCGTACGACCAACCACCTGTTTCAACGAGATACGCGCGTAAGTCCGCTGGTAATGGGATGTTTTCGTTTGCGCCAAGGTTTATTGCAAATGCGGAATTGGGCAGAGCGCACTCAAGTGAGTTTAAGTTGAAGTTGCCAAAATTGATGGTTTGGTTGGATTCGACAGTAATTTCAAAGAGTTCAGAAAGAGCGCGATCGCCAAAACCTTGCTCGTTGCATGCGTTGAATCGACCGTTGTTGTCTGAGTCGATGTAGAATCGTGCGTAGTAACTGCCGGGAACCAGTTCGCCTGTGCGTGCGAATGTTGCGTTTTCGGATTTGAACGGTCGGTTTGCTGCAGCGCCGCCGGAAGCAATGTTTTCGATTTCGGCCGTGTTCTCAAAAATGAGCCAGTCTCGTGGTGTGGCGCCGGAGTTGTAAGGCGTTAATTTCAAGCGCATCGGTCGGCCGCTGGAAAGTCCTAACATTCCGGATTCATTGGTAAAATTCGCAGAACCTTGAATGATGACGGTGTTGGTGTCGCATGAAAGTTGCTGCAATTCCAACGCGCCCAAGTCGAGAATTTGCCCGTCTTCAATGCTGATGGAGCGCTCTACGTAAACGCGGTCTAAGCCGCTTGGCTCGGTGTCGCACGTGAGAAATTGCATGTCTCTGTCGTGGTCGAGCCAAATTTGGAGCTTGTACTCGCCTGCTGTTAATCCGGTTACCGTAAAAGGTTGTGTGAGTGCGCGGTGATTGAGACTGGTGAAAATCTGGCGCAGGTTTGGTGTGTTGATGCGGTCAATGGGGGTGAGTTGCAAAAAAACAGGATCGCTCAGAGTTTCTTCGGTTTGTTCGAGTTGTGAGAGCTCGCCTAAAGAAAGTGATGCAGAAAATCCCGTTAAATTTTCAGGACATTCGAACTCTTTGAAGACAATTGTGCCTAAATCCCGTCGCATGCCTTCAATGATTTCAACGCTTTGAAGTTTGGCAAGAAAGCGATCTGCGCCGCCTAATGGCTCAGAGCAGATATTGGGTGAAAGATCAGCGTCGGCATCTGCAAAGAAGATGAGGTTGTAATTTCCGGGAATGAGTTCGCCAATGTCGAACGATAAATCTTCAGAACCTTTTGAAATTAAAGGAATTCTAAGCGTTGTGGGTGAGGTGACACTGTCTTCGGCGAGTTCGTTTGTGGGTTCAAGCAAGAGCACGATGGGGGTGGGCGCGGATTGCAACAAGCCGGGGAATTCAATATTGCCGCGAAGACCGGTTGCAAGATCGCCAGGGCCGCAAATGTGTCGTGAAAGCTTGATTGAAAGTGTGCTGCCAGGAGCCGCAAAGGCTTCGATAAAACCTGAAATATTGTCGTAACTGTCTGAATTTTCTGTGTTTTCTGCGGAATGGGGATATGGGCAGCTATTAAAAGTAGCGTCGTCGTTACGATCCAAAAACGCCGTAAATCGGTAGTAACCTGGTATTAAACCATCCAAAGAAAATCTGTTTGTTTGAGAAACGAAACTCTGCCGGAAATTGCCTTCAAGAGATTCAATAATGAGATGAGTTTTTGAAGATAACTCAGATGTTTCAGATGATATTTCAATAGTTACAGACTGTGAATTGTTAGAGTCTGTATCACAAGGAGAATGACATCCTGCATCCATCATTGGATCTGCATCCTGCTCGTCTGATGCGCCACAGGCTGAGAGCGCGAAAGCCGCTAAAATCACCAATCTGCGATGGACCATGGGACTTCCCCCTGAGTACCTTCTTGTAGCATAGTCGCAGTTAGAAAGCATCTATCGTGCCAATTAATATTCGAATGTAACTATCTTGAAATAAAAGGCTTTTGGACTTTTGAGCGCGAGCGATTTTTTTGCGTCGTGACAATTGTGTCGTTCAAAAGCAGGAGGTGTCGTGATGGCCGGTTTTAAACCTTTTTCGGGTGCGATTTTGGCGGCCGGGTTGGGCACGCGATTGGCACCGCTCACAGATCATTGTCCCAAACCTTTGGTGCCGGTTGCGGGGCGTCCGCTGATTGAATATGCCTTTGATGCGCTCAGCGCGGTTGGTGTGACTGAAATCGGTGTGAATGCGCACTATTTAGCCGAGCAGGTTAAAGATGCACTTTCTACGAAACGATGCGAAATAATTAAAGAATCAGAACTCCGCGGAACTGGTGGCGGCCTCAAAGGCATTGCTGCTCGGTTGTCGCGCGGCCCGTTGATTTCGATCAACGGCGATTCGATTTTTGATTTTTCACTGGAACCGTTGATTGCGGCACATCGTCGTTCCATGGCGTTTGGCACGTTGGTTTTGCGTTCGCGTCCGGCCGATTCTGCGTTTCCGCCGGTTGAGGTGGATTCTCAAGGACGGATTTTGCGCATCGCTGAAGTCTTTGCGCCCGGATATGACGAAAAAAAGGTAGTAAAATCAGGCGTTTTCTGTGGCGTTCATTTTGCGGAAACCGAAATTGTGGCCGCCTTGCCCGACGAGCCGTGTGACGTTTTGCGCACTGCGTACAAAAAAATGTTGGAGCAGCGAGCCATGATTCGCGGTGTGTTTGTGCCCGATGATGCGCATTGGGCCGATGTGGGTGACATGTCGCGCTACTTGGAAGTGCACCGTTCTATTTTGAAAGGTGAATTATTCCAAGGCGTTACGCCGTGGTTGCCCGATGCGGACGAACAAGGTCGCCGTATTTCAAAAGACGCTGTGATTGAAGCGGGTGCAAAAATTGTGGGCCCCTGTGCGATTCTCGCGGGCGCACATGTTGCGGCAAACGTTCAGGTTGGACCATTCGCATTCATTGATCGCGATGCGACCGTTTCGGCGAATGTTCAAAACGCAGTGGTTTGGGCGGGCGCTTCGGTAAACGAAGATTCCGAAAATACTGTAGTGATTTCGGATAGATAACGATCAGACGGATTCGACGCGCACCAGAATGCATGTGATGTTGTCGGTGCCGCCGTTTTCGTTGGCCTGAGCGATGAGCTTTTCAGTGGCTTTGTCTAAGTCTTGCTCTTCGCTCAGGATTTCGGCCATCCGCGCATCGTTGACTAAGCCGGACAAGCCGTCGGAGCACAAAAGGTAGGTGTCGCCCGGCTGCGGAATTTCTTGCGCCGTGTCGACCTGGACCGTGTCCTTCATGCCCAACGCGCGCACAATCACGTTTTTGTGCGGGAACGCCTCGATTTCCTCGGGCGTGAGCTGGCGCATTTTGATGTAGTCGTTGAGCAGCGAGTGGTCCATGGTGAGCTGCGTCAACTCGCCTTTGCGATGGCGATAGATGCGGCTGTCTCCCACGTGCGCAACAAATGCTGTGTTTTCAAAGAAGAAAAGGACCACGATTGTGGTGCCCATGCCTTTGAGTTTGGCGTCGCGCGAAGCCGATTCGAAAATGCGTCGATTGGCGAGCTTAATGCCCGTAATGAGGCGATTTTCTTCGTACTTTTTCTCGTGGTCCATTTTGTAGGGCCACGTAATTTCGTTGTCTTCTGCGGTTGCGCGGAAAAATTCTGCGACCGTCTCAACTGCGATTTGGCTCGCAACTTCGCCCGAAGCGTGACCGCCCATGCCGTCGGCGACGACGAATAGGTTCTGTTCCCGGAAAAGGCGGAGGCTGTCCTCGTTGTGGGGACGCTTCATGCCGACATTGGTGCGGCCGAAAGACGTTAACTGCATCGGGTCGATTCCCCTGGAGACCATCGAAGCGTTGATCTAAACGCGAGTGGTTTCGATACGCAAGCTGTGATGTTTTGTCCACAATGTTCTCGCGATTTTGTGTGGTTACGCAAGTTTGGAGGAGCTATGCGCTTTTTGCCCGCTGTTCGAAGTGTGTCGCTTGCGCTGATTTTGTCGGCGTGTGGTGGTCGTGTGGCGATGCCTGAAAATGCGCCGTCGAGTGCAGAAGCGCTGATTTCGCCGCTTGCAGAGCGCAGTGTTCAAAGCCTAAGCGCTGCGTTGCATGTGGATGCATGGCAAGGCAATGAACGCGTAAAATTCCAACAATTATGCGCAGTTCAAGCGCCAGGAAAACTGCGACTCGATATTTTGTCGCCGTTTGGTCAGCCGCTTTCGGCGATGGTTTCCGATGGCGAAACGCTTTCGATTTACGATCAGCGGAGCCGACGTTTTTTGCAAGGTGATGCAACAAGCGAGAACTTCGCGATTTTATTGCCGATTGGTCTCGATCCCGCTGAACTTTCGGCGTTGATGCGCGGCGAAGTGCCGGTGCTCAATGGCGAAGAAAAGCGCTTGAGCTGGGACGATAAAAACGGTCGCTATGTTGTTGAAATTAAAAAAGAATCGGTTTTTCAAAAAATGCTGATTGAACCCAAACGCGGTTTGGTAACGGAAAGCACCGTTTCGGATGAACAAGGTGTTCGCTATCACGCGATTTTGGCGCAGTACACAAGTGGCGATAAACCTTTGCCACAATTGATGAAATTCGAAGCACCGGCGCGACAAGGTCGTGCGCGCATCGAGGCGGAAATTGAGCTCGAAGACATTCGAGTGGACATCGATTTGAACGACGCTGTGTTTGTGCTGGAACCACCGCGCGGCATTGAGGTGGAAACTTTTTGAAACCACTTTTGCAAGTTGAGCACCTGACACTTTCGATTTCGGGCAAACAACCGATCGAAGTGGTTTCGGACGCTTCGTTTGATGTGGACGCAGGCGAGGCCGTGGCGCTGGTTGGAGAAAGCGGCTGCGGTAAGTCGCTGACGGCCAAATCGCTGCTAGGACTTTTGCCGCCGGCTATTCACGTCTCTCAAGGTCGCGTTTTTATTGAGGAATCGAGCGTTTTTGAATTGCAGCCCAAAGAGCTCGCTTCACTGCGTGGTCGTCGCGTGGGATTTGTGTTCCAGAATCCGGCGACGGCGCTTAATCCCGTTTACACAGTGGGCGAGCAAATCGCTGAAAGATTACGAAAACAAAAAGGATTTTCGAGAACTCAGGCTCGTGAGCGAGCGGTGGAGTTGCTTGCAGAAGTGGGCGTGCCCGATCCCAAAGTGCGGGCGTCTGCGTGGCCACATGAACTTTCGGGTGGCATGCGGCAGCGCGTGGTTTTGGCGATTGCGCTTGCGTGCGATCCGGCGTTGCTTTTGGCGGATGAGCCCACGACAGCGTTAGATGTGACGCTTCAGGCGCAGCTGATGGCGCTTTTACAACACGAACAGGCGCAGCGCGGCATGGGACTTTTGCTCATCACACACGATTTGGCGTTGGTGGCGCAGCATGTGTCGCGCGTGCTGGTGATGTATGCCGGCGAAATCGTGGAAGCTGCCGAAATTCATCAGCTTTTTGAAAATCCGCGTCATCCGTACACGCAGGGATTGTTGAGGGCGTTACCCAGCACGGCGCTTGAGCGCGGCGATTCGCGACTTGCGGCGATTTCGGGTTCCGTGCCCACGCCTGCGGAATTTCCAAAAGGCTGTCGTTTTGCGCCGCGTTGTCCGTTTACTACGAAAAAATGTTCCGAAAAACCTTTATGGTACGGAACGTTACGAGACGGCGTCCGATGTTGGAGGTACGCGTGAACGCGGTGCTTGAAGCAGTCGAGCTCTCGGTCGATTTTGAGGTTTCCGGGCGTTTTTTGCATGCGCTCGCGGGCGTGAATTTGGCGGTGCTTCAAGGCGAACGGTTGGCGTTGGTGGGTGAAAGTGGGTGCGGAAAATCGACGCTGTCCCGCACGCTGCTTAAACTCGAAAATCCTTCTCATGGCGATATTTATGCGTTTGGCGAAAAAATCACGCATTTGCCTGAGCGCGCGCTGAAATCGCTTCGTCGCCGTAGCGCATTTGTATTTCAAGATCCGATTTCCTGTTTTAATCCGCGCTTTTCGGTCGGCTGGTCTGTGGCTGAGCCGCTTGCGATTGAGGGCAAGCTTGGCCGTTCGGCGCGGCACGAGCGAGTTGTGGCGCTGTTGCAGTCCGTTGGGCTCGATCCCAAATTGGCGGAGCGCTATCCCGGTGAGCTTTCGGGTGGCCAGTTGCAGCGAGTGGCCATTGCGCGAGCGCTGGCACTTGAGCCGGAGATTTTGATTTTGGATGAAGCTGTGAGTGCACTCGATGTGAGTGTTCAAGCCGGAATCCTTAATCTTTTAATGGAGTTACACGAATCGCGTGCTCAAAAGACGCCGTGCGCTTATCTGTTTGTGTCGCACGATCTGGATGTGGTGCGATTTATTGCCGAGCGTGTGGCGGTCATGTATTTGGGACGCTTGGTTGAGCTCGCTACTTCCTCAGAATTATTTAAAAATCCACTGCATCCATATACTAAAGCGCTGCTTTCTGCTTGTCCTGTAGCCGATCCAAATCAAAAGATTGTGCCTGAATTTTGGGATGGCGAGCGGCCGAGTTTGTTTGAGACTGCGCGTGCGTGTCCGTTTTTAGGCCGTTGCAAGGCGCGACAAAAAATCTGTGAAACCGAAGTTCCGCCACTTCGAGAAGTGGAACCTGGCCATTTTTGTGCGTGCTTCTGTGATAATTAGTGAAAGAAATCGGTGGGTTATAGAGGCGTGTAAGAGGTGAGCTTTTTCAAGAGCTCTTCTTGTAGCTGATAGACGCGCCACGGTTTGCCGGGGAGCTCGTTAAACAAAATCGCGAACGCTGCGACTGAACCGTCTCCTAGTTTGACGTAACCACTGAGCGTGCTCACACCATCGAGTGTGCCTGTTTTGGCGTGAACGCTGTCCTTCGGCAGACTTTTCAAGCGTTTGCGCAGCGTGCCGTCTTTTCCGCCGATTGGCAAAGATTCATAAAATTCGGGCAGTTCCGCTTTCTTTGTATCCATAAATTCGAGCAATTTCACGAAGTGGCGCGCGGAAAATGCTGTTTTTCCAAAAAGTCCGGAGCCGTTGACGTAGGTGAAGTTGCTCAAGCCAACTTGGTTTTGCAAAAAGTCAGAAACCACGGCAGCGCCTTCTTCGAAGCTGCCCTTGCCGCCATTTTCACGACCGAGGCTTCTCAAGAAGAGTTCGGCCATGAAATTATTAGACATTTTGTTGATTTCTTTGGTGAGCTGGCCCAATGGCGCAGATTTATGCGAAGCCAAGATCCGCTGTTTTTTGATCTCGTTGCTGTTGCTTTGGACTTTCAGCTGTCCAGTCACGGTAATGCCTGCGTCTTTGAGCATTTGCTTTAACGCGTAACCCATGAA
The DNA here is from genome assembly GCA_045639945.1 of Myxococcota bacterium. Taxonomy (GTDB): domain Bacteria; phylum Myxococcota_A; class Bradymonadia; order UBA7976; family UBA1532; genus UBA1238. The sequence continues at coordinate 4,236 of JAZUEA010000422.1, read as the reverse complement.
AAGAGCAGGAGAAACGATGCGTTTGCGAACCGAAACGGCGTTGTGCTTTTTGGGAATCGAGCCGGTGATGATGAGCTTGGTGCGTTTGCCTTCCGCAACGCTTTGAACGTGTAACTGCTCGGAACCTTTGGCACTTGTCGTCGCTTTGTTTTCGACGATGTAGTAGTCGCTTGCCGGCGTCAGCGTAACGTTAGGCGGCTGGCCTACTTTCTCGCCTGGCTTTAGCGACACGATGACTGCATTGAAATCCAAACTTGCCGCGCTGGTAGCAGCTCGATAAGCAGCGTCATCATTCGGTTTTTCATCGTAACCCGGTGGCAATGACGGACCCGTGAGGGCGGCTTCGTTAATAAAGAGATCGCCCACCGTTCGAAGGCCAGCCGTGTAAGCTTCTTGAACTAATTTCTTTAATGATTCCGAAGTGAAATACGGATCACCGCTGCCATTTAAATAAAGGTAAGACGTGCTGCCTGATGCGCTGAGCTTTTCCACACCAAGGTCGGTTGTGAAGGTTTTAGATGGGCCAAGCAGGCAAAGCGCGGCGGACGTGGTTAAAAGCTTGGTGTTGGACGCAGGGTGCATGAGCGTGTCGGGATTTCGAGCATAAAGCAGCTTTTTTGTTCCGATTTGCTCAATTAAAACGCCAGCTTTGGCGCGAGCGATCCACTTTTCTGCGAATAATTTGTCGAATTCCGCAACGAGCTCAGGCTGACCTTTGCCCGGAGCGATGGGAACCAACTCTGGTTCAGACTTTTTCTCTGCTTTTTGGGCCTTTTGGGGGGCCTTCGATTTTTTAGCCGCTGGCTTCTTAACAGATTTCTTAGTGTCTTTTTTTTGCTCTTTGCGCGGCGGTTCCGGCAGATCTTCCGGATTGCTCTTGGCGAGCGCCGGATGTGCAAACGCAGTAAACGCGAGCGCTAACCAGGCAAATTTAAAAGAATTTTTGAATAAGAACATCGCTTAAAGCTCAGGAGATGTGAGAGGGCAGCGGTCTGTGCCTTTATCGTAGGCGCACCGGAAACCTATCAATGGCGATGCATTAGATTTGAAATTTCGAGCACTTGTGCGGAGTTGGCAGACATTTTGCTCTTGGAAGTGTCCGCCGCGAACGCTAAACGCGCTGTTGTGGTCGATTCCAGAAGTTGGGTGAACTTGGTTGCCTTGATGGTTCTTTAACGGCAGGCACCAGGGCATCCAGTTGTAATCGGCGCTACCGTTGGCTAGGCCTGGCTGGTTGGCGATTGACACGAAGGGCAAGTTGGCAATGCTCAAGCAAGCCTTGATGTTTCCTTCGTAATTCTCGAAGCAGTCTTGGTAACACTGCGAATTTTCACAGTTTTGCGTGCACAAGCTTGCTTGTTCGAGCACTTTATCAAACAGGCACTGTTTGAGAGCTGGACCGCCAAAAGAGCTGTAAAGCGTGTCGTACTGATTGAGCTGAATGGTCGGCTGGTTTGCAGCAAGCTCAAAAATGCTCGAAAGCTTGGAAAGTCCAATTGTTTCGCTGCAGTACGCCCAGTAATCAAATGAATCGAGAACCCATTCGCTGACACTACCGGCCATGTCGTACACGTCGTCGAGTGTGCGATCGAGCGAGGAGCTCATAACGGGTTTCATCGTGCCGCAGTTGGCAAAGACTGGCGGAGTTTTTCCTTTAATATTCGAGCAGTTCGTGCTGAGCTTTGAGGTGTAGTTATCGCCTTCTAGTTCCCAAACGGACCAAACGTAGTCTTTTTGAACGTTTTTGATGTCAGCGGCTGTTTGCATCAAAACGCCACCGCTGCGTGCGGCGTATTCCCACTCCGCTTCGGTCGGAAGTCGTCCGCCCAAGTGTTCGCAGTAATCCTGCGCTTCATCCCAAGTTACGCCCACAACGGGATAATCGCCGTATTTATCGACATTTGTGTAGTAACTCTGGATGTGACCGCTGGATTTTTCATTGCCCAAACTTTTGATTTTGGGCGCCTTGCACTTGTCGCTTTCAACGCAGTGAAAGTACTGCTCCACGGTGACTTCGTGCTGATCCAAGCAAAACGTTGGCATGAGAACAGGGTGCGTGATGCGCGCAGATTGCGTGAGCGCGTCGTGATCGGGCACGCCATTTTCGGAAGTGCCGCATGGATCAACGTGTGAAAGACCCATGATGAAGTTGCCGCCCGGAATCTCAATTGCTGCGGTGGCTTGCGGCGGATCTTTGCCTTCTGAACAAGCAAAAAGTGAGCAAGCGAGGAGAATTGTGAAAATGCGCGCCATGAAAAATCTCCTCTCAGAAGGTAAGGCCGAACATCACGCCGGTGGGTGATACGGTGAAATGAGAGGTTTGAGTTTGTTGATCTTTGAGAATCAAATCCCAAATGAGCAAACCGCTGCCGATTGCGAGTAAGCTGTAGCCCACGCCGTAGCCTACTCGCTCCAGAGTTGCGAGTGATTTAAACGAATCGGTGTCGTTGTATTTGTCTTCGGTCGCTTGCCAAGCAATGACGCCGGTCACCAAGGACGCGGCACCCAAAGCGGCTGCGGTCCAACCAACTGGCGTGCGCCACGACGATTTGCCGCTGCTTGTGTTGGGCGAGATGCGAGCGCTGCAAGTGGCTCGAACACCGTCGGTATGATTGCGTTTTTCACCAGCCGGCAATTTGCTGAGCGCAAGTTCTGCGTAGGCGACGCACTGTTCCCACTCGTGCAAATACTGCTGACTGACAGCAATGTTGGCGAGCAGCTCGCTCTTTTTTGAGAGCTGGTATGCTTCGTCGTATTTGACGATGGCTTCGCTGTAGCGACCTTCTGAGAAAAGTTGATTCGCTTCTGCTTCAAGCGCATTCGCTTTTTCGAGTTGTGGAGACTTGGATTCGACTTGTTGAACAGGCGCGATTTCCAAAACTCGAATGAGAGGCGCTTCAACGTCTGGGAATGGCGAATCGTCTAAGTCGCTTTGCTGAATGACAATTCGAATCGGTTGTTCAGCCCACGCGAATTGGTTCGCAAGACTCAAAACAAGAATTTGGGCAGCTAAAGAGAGAACTTTTCGCATCGTGAGCTCCAATCGAGCGAATCTCACCGCAGTCGCACGACTTTATATTCCACAATCCACAGTGTCAAAGGGCGTGGAGCTTCTACGTTTGCGCCTGAACCTGTAAAATGCCGCAGTTTCAATAGGAGATACCAGTGGGCGCTTTCCAAGGAAGTTTGACCTATCGCCAGTACTACATCAACGAGCCTTTGCCGGCAGGCTGGAAGGAAAAATTCCAAGCGGGCATTGAGGCGAATTCTTTCAAAGAAATCGATCCTTCTTCCGATGTGGAACGTGTAATCGGTTGGTGCAGTCCTTATTTCGCGTTGGATACAGAAATTACGCCAGAGATGTACCTGCAAAACGAGTACATCACACTCGCGTTGCGCGTGGATACGCTTAAGGTGCCGGGACCATTGCTCAAGCTTCAAACAGAGGTGAACGCTCGACGAGTGATGGCAGAGCAAAAGCGCGATAGCCTCACGCGTTACGAGCGAGCCGAGCTCAAAGAGCAAGTGAAATTACAGCTGCGCAAAAAGCTCATGGCGTCGATTAAAACAATCGATATGACGTGGAACTGGCAAGAAGGTGTGGTTCGTTTTCACTCGCAAAACGAAAAGATTAACCTCGATTTTATTGAACTTTTTGAACAAACCTTTGGGCTGCATCTGGTTTTGGATTGCGCGTACACCGCAGCACTTTTCAGCGGCGTGGTTTTGACCGACGATGAGCTGAAAGCCCTTGATAACATTGAGCCTTGTCCATTTGTGGACGATGAAACCGCCTTTGCAGCGATGAAGGAGGAATGATGGCACTCCTTGATCAGATTCACCGCACAGCCTTTTTAGGTGCCGAATTTTTGACGTGGCTTTGGTTCCGCAGCGAGCATGACGAGAATTTCACGGTGGGCGAAATGGACACCGGTGAATCGCTGGAGCCGTTTGAGTTGTACTTTGACGACAAGCTCACTGTTGGTTCCGCCATTGTCAACGCGCAGGAAAACCTTTTCAAAGGCGGACATCCGTCATCAAGCTTGGAAGCGCGCACGGCGTTGAAGTTGGGCAAGTTGGCGCACGAAGCCAAAGTTCGCATTATGCGCGGCACGCAGGAATGGTCGTTTGTGTTACGCGCTGAAAATATTGCGGTTTCTGGTGTGAAGCTGCCAGCTGTACTTTCGCGCGAAGAGGACGATCGCTTTTACGAGCGCATGTTTCTGCAAGAGGAAT
>JAZUEA010000421.1:0-2249 GCA_045639945.1 Myxococcota bacterium | reverse complement strand
GATTGTGTTTATCTCATGTATTATGAATCATTTGATGAAGAAATACTATCTCCTAAATGGGCAAAAAGTAAACTCCTAGAACTTGGTTTAAAGTGTATTGATATTGAATTTACCGAATATATGTTGGCTGGTGAGCTTATTGAAAAATACAAGCATAAACTGAGCAAAGAGGATTGTATTGCGCTGGCAATCGCCAAAACGCGAAACATCATGCTTTTAACAGGCGACAAGCATCTGCGCGAGGCAGCTGTAGCAGAAAAAGTTCAAATTATTGGAACGATCGGCATATTAGATTGGGTATTAAATGAAAAACAAATATCAGTTGAAGAATACGTTCGTAGTCTTAAAATTTTGCGCGATAATCCTGCACGAAGACTTCCTCGTCGTGAATTAGATTCAAGAATATTGAAATATTCTAATGAAGATTAACATTGCACTCTACGTATAACGATGAGACGGTTTTGTCCTAGATGTGCATAAAAGGAAAGCACCTACAAACTCATCGAAATCAAGATGCAGCTCAAATGCACGTCGCCGCGTTTCATACAACACGCCTTTATGGAAAATAGGCAGACGGAAAGATAATTTCATGCGTGTTTTGATGCATCAGCGTAGCGGTTTGATGATTTCATGCGTGCAACGATGCGGCGTCCGCGCGACGGTTGGATTGCAGGTATTGAGCGAGGAAAGCTTAAAGACAGACTTTAGGGCTTCACTCGCCTACCTTAGGCTTTCGACCAGCTTTGCGATTCGAAGCATCTCCGTTGGAATCGGGATCATTTGCGGACAAATCGGAACACACTGCCTGCATTCGATGCATTTGTCGGCCTGGCGAAGCTCGGGGATCATCTTGTCGTAGCTTCGCAGGAATGCCTTTCGCGCTTTGGCGTAGTCCGCGTGCATCTTGTCGCCTGGAATGTTCTCTTCTCTGGCCATCTTATTGTAATGCGCAAAGATACCTGGAATGTTCAATCCATAGGGACATGGCATGCAGTAGGCGCAGGTGGTGCAATTGATGGTTCTCATCTTTCTTTGAAGCTCGGCGGCTTCGTCGAGAACCTTCTTCTCGTCTTCATCCAACGGCACAAACGGCGAGAAGCTGCGCGTGTTCTCAACCAAGTGCTCCATGTAAGTCATGCCGCTTAAAATGGTCAGCACGTTGGGCAAGCTACCCACAAACCGGAAAGCCCACTTGGCCGGTGAATCCTCTGGATGGTGCGACTTGAACTTGGCCGTTGCATCGCGATTGGTCATGGCCAACCGACCACCCAGCAGCGGTTCCATAACAATGACAGGAATGCCGCGCTCTGTGAGTCGCTCGTACATGGTTCTTGCATTCAAGATCTCGCCGTCGATCTTGAACCTGGACACATCCGGGCCGGCTTCCCAGTCCATGTAGTTGATCTGAATTAAGACAACGTCCCAGTCCACATCCTTCGACATGACATAGTCGAACATCTCTTTGTTGCCGTGGAACGACCAACCCAAGTTGCGAATGCGGCCTTTTTTCTTCTGCTCAATCAAGTAGTCGAGCAGACCGTTCTCTTCGTAGACCAGCTTAAAGTCTTCGACCTTTTGCAAATTGTGCAGCAAGTAATAGTCAAAGTACTCAACCTGACACTTTTGAAGCTGCTCTTCAAAGATGGCCACGCCTTCTTCGTAAGTCGGCTTTTTGAACGTGGGAAACTTTGAAGTGAGATAGAAGCTCTTTCGCGGATACTTCTTGAGCGCCTTGCCGATAAAGGTCTCTGAATTGCCGCCATGATAGGGATAGGCGGTGTCGAAGTAGTTTACGCCTCTACGAATGGCCTCATCGACCAAGATCTGAGAGATTTCCTCGTCGATCTTGGTTTTGTCGTCGTCGACAATGGGAAACCGCATGCAGCCGTAGCCCACGATGGAGATGCGATCGCCATTCTTTGGGTTTACCCTGTACGTCATCTGACCCACGCTCGGATCATTCAAATCGATGGTGGGCATGACCCGTTCAGACTTGGAACATCCAACCAAGGAACTGACCCCGGCGGCGACTGCACCAGCTGCTAACCCTTTGAGTAAATCACGTCGTTCCATGGTGGTTCCTTAAATATCTCGGTGTTGAAGGTTGCCTTCTACGTGAATGGCGGCTTCAGGTCGGGCGGCGCACACGTACTCACAGGCACCACAGCCAATGCAGCGCTCGTGATTGACCACCGGCACCATGCGCGCTGTGCCGTCCATTTCTGTGCTGACCAGTGTCAGAGCGCCAT
>JAZUEA010000420.1:0-1888 GCA_045639945.1 Myxococcota bacterium | reverse complement strand
ACGATCCGACTTAGCAAGGGGAATCGCTTCGAGCGCATGGGATACGTGGCGCGCCTTGATGTTTATCCACTGGGCGAAGAAGTAGGTGCCGAAGAAGCTGACTTGCACAAAGACAGCAACGTCCGATTGGCATTGGGCGGCTCGTTCATGTTCAACGACGGCGAAAGCATCGACACCATGGGCTACAGTGGCTACTTGCACTTGAAAGCCTACGGTTTCCACCTGTTTGGTGAAGCGCTTTTAGATCACGCCGAGCCTGAAAAAACGCCTACCACCACGTCGACCATTGAAAGCGAAATCGATCGCAAATTCTTCCAGGTCGGCTTGGGCTACATGATCTTAAAGGACAAGTTGGGCTTGGCTGTGCGCGGCGAATTGATCGACGCGAACGACAACTACGACGACGAACAAGACGAATTGATTTTGGCCGGTACGCTCACCTGGTACGAACGCGGCGATTCGCTAAAAGTCATGCTTGAGTACCAGCACCGTGAAGAACGCTACGGCCATAGCATTAAGAACGATCACGTTCTGGCCGGCGCGCAGTTTGCCTTCTAAAATCAGGTTTGCCTGTTAAGGGGGCACAATGCGACGCATTCTTTTAGCCTCTTCGTTGGCTTTGGCTTCTGGACTTTGGTCCGGCTGTAACGAAGACAAACCCATGTTACAAGCCGTTAAGGTCGAGCGGATGGATCAGCTCATTGGTGGTCCGTCAGCACACGGCAAACTCGGCGATTTTTTAATTGAAAACGATAAAATTCGAGCAGTGATTGGTGACGCAGTGCCGGGCACAACGGCCGGTATGTTCGGTGGCACACTGCTCGATCTCGATCTGCAGCGCTGGACTTCAGACTATGGCTACGGTCATGGCAAGGACGCGTTTTCTGAAACGTTCCCGTTCGCGAACTTGCTTGCCATTAATCCGTCGTCTCCTGTTTGGGGCGCGAATCTTGCAGAAAACGGCATTGAGCTCACAAATACTGTGGGCGGCGTGTACGTGCTGAAAGATGGTTCAGACGGTGAGGCCATCATTCGCGTGCAAGGCCACTCTGGCTACTTGTTCCACGCATTGAAATTCCTCAACCGCGGCGTGATTGACGGTTTGCTGCAAGACAAACTGCCGCTGCCTTTGTCGACCATTCTCACCCTTGCCAAGTCGCTCTTCCAAGTTGATTTGCTCGGCGTACTTAACCGCTTACAAATCGGATTTGATTACACGAACGACTACATCCTCCACGAGGGTGAAGATTTTATTACCATTAAGACCACAATCATCACGTCGCCGCCGAATGGTGATCAGCTGGCAAATTGCCCGGCGATCAACTGTGAGCTCAAATGCGAAAACGGCTACGTGCATCGCGAGCAAAAGGGCCAAATTGCTGGCATTTTCGGCAACTCGCCGATTATGTGTCCCACTTGCGAATGCGCGGAAGTCTCCGACGGTGATTTGCCGGTCTTTACCGAGAGCACCGACTTTTTGGGCTTAATTCTCGGTAGTTTGAAGAAGTGGCAAGACCCCACCTGGAAAGGGGGCGTGGTCGTTGGCGACTTCCTCTACTTTGGCTCGCAAAGTGGCATCTTCATGCCGGAAATCGGTTACGACTACGACAAGAAGATCAACGAGAACTTGTGGCAATCCGTCAGCACCATGAGCAGTCCGCTCGCGCTGGATTGGATCGCGGGCACGGCTGAAGAAGTCAGCTACGCAATGGCCACGGTTAACCCGCAAGAAAAACAAGGTCTTGCGTGCCCGAACCACCGAATCGTGATTACTGCGGGCAACGCCGACGCTGAAGCCGACATTATTGCTGCTCTCGAATCTTATGGTTGGAGTAAGCAGGCGGCCACGCTCGACGTTCGAACCTTGTTGGTCGATCGAAAGCCAATT
>JAZUEA010000419.1:0-5578 GCA_045639945.1 Myxococcota bacterium | reverse complement strand
GATCACCAACAAACCGCGCTGGAGCGTGCCACAACAAGGCTCTGAAATGGAGAGCGACTTTGATGATACGCCTCTCCAAAAGCCTCGAAATTACACAGGAATTATCGTTATTCTCGTTCTCGCTGCAGTAGCAGGTGCACTGTATTTAATGCTGAGCAGCGAAGGCCCTGAAAAAGACGCCAAATTTGTTTTGCCTGGCATGGAAGTGTACGAGCACGGCGATTCAAAACCACTCGATCCAGCACCTACGGTTGATGTGAAATTAACGTCAGAACCTGAAGGCGCGTTGGTTTTTTGGAATGGTCGCCAATTGCCTCACCGCACGCCGACAACGGTCAAAGCCTATTCAAAGCACCGTTCTCTCGCGCGATTTGTGTTGCCTGGCTACATGCCGTTTGAAATGCAAAACGACATTGGAACCGAAAACCTCAAGCTACACGCTAAGTTAGAAGCCGGCACAGCACCCACTGGAACGCTTATCATGAACAGCGATCCAAGTGGCGCAGAAGTTTTCGTGGACGGCCAAATGAAAGGTAGAACGCCTGTCACCGTCGATGATTTCCCGGCAGTGGGCACAGCGCACATCGCGTTCCAAAAAGAGAATTCGCAATCACGCGTGGCGCTTTACGCCATGAAACCAGGTGAATCGCGCGAAATTGCGGTTCGCATCATTCCTGAAATTCAGCTGGGCGGCATTGAACAAGCAAAGGGCGACAACAAAGGCAAGCCAGTCGACGAAAAAGATCAACTGAAAGCCACTCAATCCATCGTTGAAGTCTGGGCCACGCCGTACAACACGGAAGTCGCCGTCCAAAAATACAAAACGGCAGAAGAAGGCGCAGAACTTTTCGAGTCCATTGGACGCGCCCAAAATACGTCGCTGCAATTCAATGCTAACATTGGTTTCCCTGTTTCAATTCGCGGTGGAAATCCCGAAAAAGAAACGCAAATCGTGCCAATCGATGTCACCGAAACCTACTACTCGGTCTACATTCGATTCCCAGAGCCCATCAAAGAAAACGGTACTTGCAGCATCGCCGGCATTCCGGGCATCACCGTTTACATTGGTCCGAACGAGTACGGCGTCACACCGCTCAAGAAACTCACCGTTCCAGCCGGAGATCATCGCGTTGTTTTGGTCGACATGGAAACCGGCAAGCGCGGCGAAGGCACCATCACCATTAATCCCAAAAAGCCTCTCCGTTTAACCGTTCAGCGCGACGCGAGCGGTAACCTCACCATCAAGTAAAATCTATCGACTGCCCGTGATTTCTCACGAGCAAGCCACTCGTTTTCAAAGAGCTGCTTTTTGAAAGCGTAAAGCACTAAGCAAAGTGCATGCCAATTTCTAAAGCAAGTTCTCAGATTCAGATCTATTTGAAACTAAAGAGGATTTATTCTTAGGCGAGTTGTAAGACGACTCTAACAGGTGTCCAGCAGGTTCGGTACTGTCCAGATTTTGGACGACTTTTTTGCTAGAAGAGAGCGCGTAAGTCACTCCAAATGGCATAAATCGAAATCGCAGCAACCAGCAAAAAGCCTAAAAACGTCAGCGCAAGTTCTAGTTTTTTCGGCACCGGTCGACGTGCAACGGCTTCAATTGCCAAGAAAAACAGACGTCCACCATCAAGAGCTGGCAAAGGCAACAAATTCAAAAGTGCCAAATTGATGCTAAAAAGTGCGAGCAAGTCCAAAAACAAATCAAAACCACGCTGAACCAAATCTGCCCCCATCGTAGTCATTCGAATGGGTGATGCGATCGAAGCTTTTTGGCGACCGCGCGCAACTTCGAGCAAGTTCTGCCCAAATCGCGCAAAAACCATCCACGGTTCAACCAACGAAAGCTTTGCAATCGCAAATAAATCACTTGTTCCGAGCGGCGCATAGCTCGTCCCCACACCAATCCACTTTCTCTGACCGCTCTGTGCTGGCGTAACTGTAAACTGTAAGTGCGGCCAATCATTCGGAATTTCGAGCAAACCGATTTGCACACCTCGCTCATATTCTTTCACATCAGGCATCAACGTTTCGAGCGCGTGATACTGATATGAGATCTTTGCATCACTTGGTGGCCGCACAACATCTAACACAACGTTTCCTTCAGAAGAGGCGATTTGATCCCGCAGCTCACTTAAATATCTAATATTTGTTTCGTTAATTTTCGTAATAATATCACCTGGTTGAATACCCGCAGACTTTGCAGGATCTTTTGCGGAAGCAACGATCAAAGTTGATAAACCAGGTGAACCGCCGATGTGTGTTGCATAAAAAGACGCAAATAAAGCAGCGTAAATGAGAGACGCTAAAAAAATGTTTGCAAGAGGCCCTGCTGCTGTCACAAGAGCCCGTTGCCACAAGGGTTTTGAGAGATAATTTCCAGGCTCTAATGGATCATCACCTGGCATCATGCCTGCAATTTGTACAAACCCACCCAATGGGATAATGCATACTTGCCATGTTACATGAGATTTCGAAATCCACTTAAAAATCGCAGGTCCAAAGCCAATTGAAAAGCGAATCACCCGCATGCCACATAGGCGTGCAACAACATAGTGACCTAACTCATGCAAAAGGATGAGCAGTCCCAAACCTAAAAAAGAAAGAACAATAGACATTTATTCTCCGCATCAACACACACAAGCATGCGCTTTGACTAATGCCTTGAATAAAAGAAGGTGTCCAGAATCTCGACACTGCTGGACAGCGCTGGACACTTTTTACAAGCTCAGTGATTTTTAAATTTTAATAATTTCAAGATGTTATAAAATTGGCACACCTTGTGCTTTGTATTCCGCATTCATCGCTCAACCTATACAGGCAAGGAGATGTAATATCGAGTGATTTATAAAGTGACAACAGTATTAAAGTAGTAAGATAAGTGCATCAAAGTAAGTTAATGCTGCACAAAATCAGATAACGCTGTGGTTTTAAAACACCTTGGATCACGTTGGGTTGGCGTGTATCTTTTTGCAGCCGCTCATTTTGAGGATTTTCCATGCTCGATCTCCAAACCATTCTTTCCGTCGCAATTGAAGGAGGAGCTTCAGATCTTCATTTAAAAGCAGGACTTCCGCCGCTTTGTCGCATAAACGGATCACTCACACCGATTCGCAACGCGCCACGCCTGACTGCTGAAGATTTGAAGCAAACCGTTGCCTCAATTACGACTGAGATGGAGCGGGAACGCCTTGAACGAGAACGGGAATTAGACCTTGGTTACTCACCGCCGGGACTTGGTCGCTGCCGCGTAAACATCTTTTATCAACGTTGTACGTTAGGCATCGTGATCCGATTAATTTCGCCAGAAGTTCGAACCATGGCTGAGTTAACGCTTCCGAAAAAGCTTTATGAACTCACGGCGTTACAACGAGGTCTTGTGCTTGTAACCGGCGCGACCGGTTCAGGCAAAAGCACCACACTCGCAGCCATCGTTCAACAGATCAACGAAACACGCAGCGCGCACATCATCACCATTGAAGATCCCATCGAGTACGTCTTCCGCGACAAGCGATCGGTGATTAATCAGCGCGAGTTGGGTCACGACACGCTCAGCTTCTCAAAAGCATTACGCGCTGCATTGCGTCAGGATCCCGATGTGATTTTGGTTGGTGAGCTACGTGACCAAGAAACCATTGAAACAGCGTTACTTGCGGCGTCAACTGGCCACTTGGTTTTGGGCACGCTTCACACTTCTGATGCACCCGAAACACTCAACCGCATTTTGACAGTTTTTCCGCCACATCAGCACGCACAACTTCGCATGCAACTCGCAAGCACACTTTGCGCCGTGGTGAGCCAGCGATTGCTCACACGCAAAGACGGCATGGGCCGCGTTCCTGCGATCGAACTCATGATCAACACCGAACGCGTCCGTGAATTGCTTCATGATCCCAATGGCATTGATCTCTTGCACGACGCCATTGCACAAGGTCACAGCGCCTACGGCATGCAAACTTTCGACCAATCGCTCATGGGGCTTTTGCAACACGGTTTCATTGACTTAAACGAGGCGCTTGCAAATTGTACACACCGCGACGACTTTTTATTGCGCTTACGCGGCGTGTCTGGCTCCGACAACAACAACTGGGAATCGTTCGAGTGAAAACCATTTTTTCCTCTGCGGCTCTGCTGTTGGCTTCGCTTTCGGCCAATCCAGCATTTGCTCTCGTTGCAGCCGTAGGCACAATCGAAGGCGCACCGTCAGGCCAAGATCTACGCACAGATCTTTCGAATGGTCTTCAACAACTCAAAAACATTGAAATGCTTCCAGCGCGCTCACTTGCGCGCGCGGCAGCCGGTCAAGGTTACAGCAAGGGCTTTCAAAATTCGCCCACACAATGCGCAACTGCGGCCCACTGCGTTGGCGCGCAAGTTGTTGTTTTTGGAAAGTTTTTCCCGCCAGAATATCAAGGCGACGACGGCACACTCACGCTCAATTGCTACCGTGGGCAAGACGGCGAACGCACGCACACTGTGACGCTTATGGTGAGAAACGGCGTGCCAGACCCACAACTTTGGTCTGAAGCCGCCATGGCTCTTGCACCCATTCTCACGGAAACCAATTTCCCGGCGCTTCAAGCTGCTGCGCCGCAAGTTGCTGAGCCCGCGCCACAAACAAAACCGGCACCAAAACAACAAGCGCGCACGGAATTTGCACCGCCGAACTCATTTGAGGACGAACCGAAATCAGAGCGAATTGATCCCATTTTCCGTGGTGTTGCAGGACTCGCGATTGCTGAGCGAGACTTTGAGTCTTCTTTTAGCGCAGCTCACGGTGGACCATTCTCAGAGGGCGGACTTTCGTACAATTCTTCAATGGTTCCGGGCTTTGCCATTGATTTGGAATTTTATCCGCTGCGATTTGCGATGCAGAACGCAGCAAGCGGATTGGGACTGCACTTCCGCTATGAAAAACTCTTTTTAACAACCGAACAAACCGGAATAGCGAACTCGCCAAACGGTGAAAATGTCTTTAATCAAAAAGACTTAGAGACATTTTTTCACAACATGTCTATTGGGTTGCTCTACCGCAAGCGTTTGGGAAGCAAGCTCACATCTCCGGAAATTTTGGGTGGCATCGATTTTGAGAGATTTGGTCTCACAATCAACGGCAGCTCAACGTACTGTGGTGCTTTGTACAACGCACTGGCGTTGAGCGCTGGCGCTTCAATTCCGCTTGGCACTCGCTATGTTTCAGCGGATTTGGTTGCTCAGGTTTTGCCTTTTGCCTCATTGGGCGATTACACCGAAGAGCTGGGCGGCGATGTTTCAACTTTTGGTTATGCACTCGAGGCAGGTCTAACCGCGCGAATTCAAAAAGGATTCCTTGCTCGCGCTGCGTTTGAGTGGCGTTCGCTCTCAAACGATATCACCGGCCAGGGCCGCAACCACCGCGAAGGTATCACCGCAGAAGATCATTACATGACGCTTCGCTTCATGTTGGGATACGAATACTGAGGAATCTCATGAAAGAATCCGAAAAGCCCGTTTCCCCTTTTAGTTCGCCGCTTTCTAAGAATTCTGCGACACCACTCGATGCGCCCAAATTTCCGCCTTTAAATAGACAAAAACCCACAGC
>JAZUEA010000418.1:0-16420 GCA_045639945.1 Myxococcota bacterium | reverse complement strand
CCTCTGAGCGCCACGTCGAAACGAATTGCGTGCCGGTGAAGGCCAAATCGTGAACAGGCTTGTTGATGTTACCCAAGCGAATCGGCTCGGCGAGTGCGTGGCCTTCGCGGTCAAAACGACCAAACCATAATAATTCCGGAGCGTTATCGGTCTTAGGCGTAACCCACTGAACGGCGAGCTCGGCGCCTGTCCAAATCGCTTTGGGCTGGTATGCTGTGCCGTTGACCAAGTTGGCAGGTGCTGCGCGCCAACCGTAATTCACGGCTGGATCGCAGGGAAATTCCTGTGTGCTGGCATCGATTTCGATTCCGGCGTCGTTGCTGGCACTGGCATCAATTTCGACGCCGGCGTCTATCAGCACATCATCAGATGAGTCGTTGTCATCGTCGTCGCAGGCTGTGAGTGAAAGACAGGCGAGTGAGGCAAAAAGAAACAAGAAAGTACGCGACATGCGAGGTCCGTCCTAAAAGAAAGCGCATATCATGCACCGACTTGCGCTCAAGAGCAAGTGCAGCAAACGCGCCAAACTCAGGGAAGACGAATCGCGTTTTTGAATTTATAAAATGATTTTAGGCGTGTTCGGGATTGGTGTAGTGGAAGGACCGTCGAGACTTTCTACAAGCAATTCAGCGAGAGCAGGCGTGTAAGCTGCGAGCAGGCGAAGTTCCTCATGTGCCAAATAAGCGGTGTGACAGCCGTGAAGCGTTGGAATTTCGATGCGAAAACCAAAATGTCCGGCGAGTTCGCCATTTACGAGTGAAATCGCGATTTCGTTGGCGTGCTGAGTCACTTCAAGCGAGAGCGCTTTTAAATAACGGTAAATGCGAACGGCTTCGCGCACATGAGGTTGCTCATGCGCATCATAGTCTTGGTTTCGCGACGGAAATTCGCCTTCGAACAAGGCTTCTAACGTCGTCCACGTTGCCGGGCTAATGTGATTTGGAGGGGTAATCATGGCGCAATTCATAGTCGAGCCGTTTTTTTACGTCAAGGCTCGCCGTTTGGACTCGCATGCTGGCTGCCTTAAAGCCGCTTTCGAATGCTTCTCAAAAAACTATTGTGTAACCGAGAGTTAGGAACGAAGCGCAAATCGAAAAGCGCGTGCCTCACGTCTGGGAGCACGCCAAGCTGTTCGCAAAAAATACGCTTTGAGGTAGGGCGAAAGCGCGTAGAGCTGCGTGTGCGGCGTCCACTTAAAATCTTCACCTGTATCTAAATTGTAAAGTTCACCGCGCTCAATGCCCCACGAAAGCTTGCGCAATCCGTAGCGAGGCATGACGCGGAGCATAGCCTCAAACTGACCTTGAAAAACCGGATCGAGAAATCGCGTTTTTTCGTGGTACATCACGGCGTTGTGAAAATAGAACGGCGATTGCTCAATGCCGTGCAATCCGAGCCGCCGCGCAATCAAAGTAAGAATGACCAAAAATTCACGGCTGTGACCGGTTCTGGCGGCGTATTGACCGGGGAGGCGAGTGGCATTGGCGAGCGGTTCGCCTTTCCAATGCGTGAGTGTGAACCAATCTACGGCAAGCATGCGCGGTGTGAATTTCTTAAGAAATTCGTGTGCGCACGGTTCGGAAAGGCCATACGAAATGCGAGCGCGAAGTTCTGCAAACGGTTTCTCGTCGGCCAAAAGTCGCACAATTTGCTGTGGGCCGCTCAGGTCGAATTCGAAGCGAAATTTCGAGTAGCCCAAGTTTCGCAAAAGAGCATCGATGCCGTAAGCGCGAGCGGCGTACTCAAGACCGGATTCTGTGTAAAAACCAAGAAATCTAGTGTTGTCGCAATAAAGCTCGCTCAACAAAAAATCGTCGTCGCGCTGCTCGCTAAGGCGTTCGGTGTCTAAACGCCTCAAAATAGCTGTGTAATTGCTCAGTAGCGTTTCGATGGTTGGGCGAAGCATAGACCTGCCTTTAAAGCGAGCGCAGTGTGGCGCTTTGAGCTTTGTTGCGCAAGTTTTGTAGAATGTACCTCTATGCTTGCCTTTTCTTTCTAACACGCTACAATTTGGCGCTTTTTTTTCAGGCGCTTTAGAGCGCGGCCGGAGATCTTGTGGCTACAAAGGAAGAAGGAATTGTCGTTGATGGAACTGTGATCGAGCCACTGCCCAACGCAATGTTCAGGGTAGAGCTTGAAAACGGACACAAAGTTCTCGCTCACGTTTCGGGAAAGATGCGTAAGTTCTTCATTCGTATCTTGCCGGGCGACAAAGTCACCGTGGAGCTTTCGCCCTACGATTTGACTCGCGGTCGCATTACTTACCGCGCGCGCTGATTCAGGCGAGTTTCATTCAACGTCGTTCAAAGTTGCGCGATCGATGGCATCGCAGCAAAGAGATCTGTCTGCTGCGCGCCGTCGGTTCTCGTTATAAGCTTGATCTATCCCGCCTGTAAGGGGGCTTACCTCTCGCCTTGAAGGCCTCCTTGTGCTAATAGCGCGGCTTTCAAACCCGTGGAGCCCCTTATGGAATCCATTTTTGCATCGATCGTATCCGCAGCGCCTGAGGCTGCTGTTGAAGCTGCAACCACGGCCGCTTCTGCGGACATGAGCATTTCTGGTCTGCTTGGTGCTGCAACGCCGGTGGTGAAAGGCGTGTTGGCCGTTTTGGTCATCATGTCGCTCTTGTGCTGGTACATCATCGTTTACAAATGGTTTTCTCTGCGCAAAGCGCGCAACGAAACCACTTTGTTTCTCGAGACTTTTTGGCAGTCCAAGCGCTTGGATGAAATTTACCAAACCAGCGAGCACTTGAAGCAGAGCCCGGTGAGCCAGGTCTTCCGCGCTGGATACGTTGAACTTTCTAAGATTAAAGCGGGACCGGATGGCGACACGATGCACGGTCAAATGGGTGAGCTCGAAAATATTGAGCGCGCGCTTCGCCGTACCAAAAACGCTGAGTTGGTTAAACTTGAGTCGTTGACTGCAATTCTTGCAACCACTGCTTCAGCGGCACCGTTCGTTGGATTGTTCGGTACGGTTTGGGGCATCATGTCGGCGTTCATCAACATTGCAAAAATGGGTGATGCAACGCTCATTACGGTGGCACCGGGCATTGCCGAAGCATTAATTGCAACCGCTATTGGATTAGTTGCAGCCATTCCTGCTGTTATTGCCTTCAACTTCTTCCTTTCGAAGGTGCACGTCTTGGAAGCCGACATGGAGAACTTCTCCAACGACTTCCTGAACATCGTTAAACGCCACTTCTTTAAGTAAGGGGGCTTCATGGCGACGGGAAACCGACGCAGAGCGATGTCCGAAATCAACGTTACGCCGCTGGTCGACGTGATGTTGGTTTTGCTGGTCGTGTTCATGGTGACGGTGCCGGTCATTGTAAAGTGCCGTGATCAAGGCAAAGTCGACGTGGATTTGCCCAAGACCGACGCTTCGAAACCGCTCACTGAAGAGATTCAGACGATGCTCATTGTCACCAAGGACGGCGAGGTCAAACTCGATCGTGGTGGCGAAGCACCTGAAGAAGCGACAGAAGATGAAGAAAACGCTGCTGCTGCCGAGCGTTCGATGTCGCTTGTTAGTTGTGCTGGCGTGAAAGACGACTTTGCTGCGTGCTTGGAACCGCTGCAGGCCAAACTTGAGACGATTTCCTATTTAAAGGATGGTCGCAAAATCTATTTTGTGGCGGATCGCACTCTGCCGTACGGCTTGGTGGTTGACGTAATGGCGCGCATTAAAGCTGCTGGCATTGCAAATATCGGCATGGTCACGCAGCCCACTGCTGTGGAGTAAACGCATGAGCGATACCGCGCTTCGATGGATTTCATCAGCTGTCGCTCTCGGTGTGAACGGCCTGTTGTTTGCAGGCATGGCGTTTGCGGGCTTTAGCGCGGAGCTTCCCAAAAAGGCGGGCGACCAAGCCTTTGAAATGGTCGATGTGGATTTGGTCGATTTTAATTTGGGAGCTCTGCCCAAATTGGGTGTGCCGCTCGACGATCGTGCATTGCCGCGCATTGTTGAAGAACCTGTGGCGGCGACGCCGGATCCGATGCCAAACGAAGACGAAATTCAAAATTCACATCTTGAACCGGTTGCGGATAACGGTCCCAGTGATGCTTTAGAAGTTGCACCTGAGCCAGCCGTTGGTGAAGAAGTTGTGAATTTAGCGCGCAAAAAAGCCACCGAAGAAGAGGAAGAAGCGGTTCGCAAAGCCGAAGAAGCTCGCAAAAAGGCTGAAGAAAAAGCGCGCAAGCGGGCCGAGAAAAAAGAGCGTGAAGCACGAGAGCGACAAGCTCGCATGGCTCGAGCGATGGGCGCCGTTTTGGATCCACGTGCTGACATGGAAGATGCGCCGATTGGTGTGCCGGACGGCTACGTTTACGGCACGAGCACCGATCCGAATGCGCTGTCCAATCAAAGTGCGTACGTCAGTTTGGTCAGTTTGCAAATTCAGCGTCAGTTGAAAGTGCCGTCGGTGTTAAGCCCTGAAGAGCGCCGTAGACTGCAAGTTGAAGTCCATTTTTTCTTGGACGCAAACGGCAAAGTGAAGGGTGATCCCAAACTCATGAAATCGAGTGGTAACCGATTCTTGGACGACGCTGCACTGCGAGCAGTCCGCGTTTTTGGTAAAGAAGGCGAGCTGTCGCTGGGATTGCCCAAGCAGGCGAGTCTGAAAAAGTGGGTTTTGAAAGAAGGCATTCGCGCGGTCATCAAGTGTGCCCGCTGAAGCAAGGAGTTTGTATGAAGCGGTTTCCGTTGTTGCTGGGCGTTGCCGTCAGTTGTGTTGCTGCCACCGCCATGGCGCAAGGCGAAGAGGACGAACCCAAAGGTTTGGTGGTGCCGGTTGAGTACGGCAACGTCGTTTTGTTCCAAATGGCGATTCCGGATGCAATTGCGCTTTCTGGCACGGGCAGTGCAGAAATAAACGCCACGATCGCCGGCACGATGCGTCGCGATTTAGAAATTGCCGGTCACTTCAACTTGCTTGATTCATCGGCATTTGCTGCGGACGCGCACGCTGAAGGCATGAAGCCCAGGTTTAACAACTGGTTCAACATTGGTGCGCAGGGCCTCATCAAATCCAGCTACAAAGCCGTGGATGGCGGTTTAGAAATCGACTTGCGCCTTTACAGCGTGGACAACGCCAAGCGCATTTCTCTTCCTTCGCCTTACGACAAAGCGGCGGTCATTGAAAACAAGCCGGCTAAAATTCGTGCGTACGTAAATGGCTTCGTCAATGAAGTCATGCGGTTTTACACGAAAGCGCCCGGATTCTTTGGTTCGCGCATCGTTTTTGTTAAGCGCACCGATCAGGGCAAAGAGCTCTACCAAATTTCTCCGGACGGTGAGGATGAATCCGCGCTCACGCATTCAGGTGGCAGCAACATGCTTCCGTCGGTGGGCGGCGGTCGAATTTTCTTCACCAGCTTCCGCAACGGTGGTTCGCACTTGTTTACGTTGCAGGGCGGCGAAGCGCGTCCATTTGCGGCGTATGAAGGCTTGAACACGGGCGCAGTGCTCAGTCCTGATGGTCGTTACGTGGCGACCACGCTTTCCAAAGATGGCAACCCCGAAATCTACTTGCTCAATCCGAGCGATGGCAGTGTGGCCAAGCGTTTGACGCAAGCTTGGGGCATTGACATTTCGCCGAGCTGGTCGCCTGACTCGCAGGAAATCGCGTTTGTTTCCGATCGCCACGGCAGTCCGCAGATCTGGATCATGGGGCGCGATGGACAAAACCAGCGTCGTGTCACATTCCAGGGCGACTACAACCAAACGCCGGCTTGGAGTCCGAAAGGCGACAAAATTGCTTTTACGGCGCGTGACGAGCGCAACGTGTTCGATATCTTTACGGTTAACGTGGCAGATGGTCGCATCGAGCGTCTGACGCAAAATCAAGGTAACAACGAAGAGCCAACCTGGTCGCCCGACGGTGGTTACATCGCGTTTACGAGCACTCGTAACGGTACTGCGAAACTCTACATCATGACTGCAGATGGCCGTGTTCAAACGGAAATCAGCAAAGGCAAGGGCGAATACTTAACGCCGTTCTGGGCTCGATAGGAGAAGCATGAAAGCACGAGTCTTGATGGCAGCGTTGGTGTTGACGGCGTGCGGCGGTCCACCAACGGAAACATTGACTTCTGCGGAAACGGCGCTTCAAGACGCCGCGCTCGCAAAGCGCTGCGCCAAGGATGAGTACGCAGCTGCTGAACGCATGTACAAGCAGGCGCAAGAAGAAAGCGCAGCGGGCAACTACGAAGAAGCCAAGTCTTCAGCGGAAGCTGCGAAAAAGCTGGCGATTCACGCACGCAACAAGGCTTTGTTAAATCAAGATGCCTGCGAAGCGGCGGAACGTGCCGAGGCTGAGCGTTTGGCGGCCGAAGAAGCGTCGCGTCAAAAGACGATTCAGGTTCACGAAGAAGCGGCGGCCTACGAAGCGGGCGAAGCGGATCTTTCGTTTAAAATGATCCACTTTGGCTTCAACACGAGTGAAATCGCGGAGCCAGAGCGTGAAATCTTAAGTGAGCACGCTTCCAAACTTGAGGCGAATCCATCGGTGAAGTTGGTGATTGGCGGTCACTGCGACACGCGTGGCAGCACAGAATACAACTTGGCTCTCGGTGAAAAACGCGCGCAGGTTGTTCGTAAGTACTTGGTTTCTATGGGTGTTGAGGCAAGTCGCTTGTCGATCATCAGCTACGGCGAAGAAGAGCCGCTTACCATGGGAACCACGGAAGCTGATCACCGCAAAAATCGCCGCGCTGAGTTCAAAATTAAATAATCCCTCCTAACTCTCGATTTTTATTCATAAAGTCAGCTGAACGCTTGCCTTGAGCTGGTAGTTGCCTTGGTACTGCTCGCCTTGTAAATCAACAGCGCGTTCTGTTGCGTGCAGCGTAATTATCCGCAAATCCGGATTGGCAGGCAGAAACTCGTCCAACTTGATTGGCCAATCAACGCTGTGAACGTCTGGATTGAGCGCTGAGCAGGTGATTTGTGTCGTTTCGCTGCCTTTGTGCGCGGACATTGAAATCTGAATCGGCAAGTTGATGGGCGTCCAGGCGATGCGACCGGTCCAAGTGCGCGAAGTTGGGTTGGGTTCCAATAATTCAAGCAGCGGATTGATGCTCGATGTTTGGCCCGCGAGCCGCGCTTCTCGGCGTTGTCCTAAGGTGAGCGTAAAAAGATTTTCGTTTAAAATTCGAGAAGTTTCGCGATTTCGCTCTAAATAAGCCCAAACCGCGCTGGACGGAACAGGCTCAATAAAATCGGTGCTCAGCTCAAGCGCGCCCAAATCCTCCAATTCTAAATTCAGTGTGTAATAGCGCATGGATGTGTAATTGGGTTGACTGAAAATGACTGCGCTACCACCTGCGTAAAGATGCAACGGAACACTTTGATCGGCGCCGTAGGACCATTCTAGTCGAAGCGTGGAATCCTGAGCGTTGCCGTGAAAATGTTCGAGTAATTCGTCTAACCCATTAACATAGCTCAAGTTTTCGGGCGCAACATCGCAAACGCTGAATCGCTCATTGTTTGATTGAGCCAAGACTTGAATCGTGCTTTGCGCGTCGTAAATCGAAAGGCTGCCCAGCGCTGGATTGGTGTGATAACGCAAGTTGCCGCTTTCCCAAGATGGATCAAAGTCGATGCGTCCAATGGGAGTGTTTAGCGTTACGATTCCTAAGTCCGCGCTGGTTGTCGTAAATTTCGCGATTTCGCAATTGAGCGCATCGTCGCTGTAGGTGTCGTGCTGCAGAATCGTACTCAAGTGATAGAGCGATTGATCTACGTTGACGTTGTTTTCTTCGTCGCGAATAAGATTCATCGCGTAGACGGAGCAAGGCAGTGGACCACAACCTCCGCAGAAATTTTCGCTGCCCGCACAGGGACTTGGCTCGTTTTCACAAAGTTCAGGCTGGGATTCTGCATCCGGTGATTCGTCGAGTGCAGCATCCGAAGGTTGTGGCTCTGCGTCTGGTGCGACGAAAGTGGCATCCGGCAGTGCATTTGCATCTGGTGTGATTTCAACGGCAGCGTCTTGTTCAATGTTTGGCTGAGCGTCGTTTTGTTGCGGTTCCGCATCGAGCTCTTGATAGTTGAGATTTTCGATCTCACACGCAGAAATGCAGAGCGCCAGTGCCAAAATAGAAGTTGTGCGCATTTTGAAATTCCTTTGATTTAAGAGGTCAACTTAGCGCTCTGAATGCTTTGAGACAATACAATACTTTTCGGATTTTTAATGATTTTTGGCGCAATCGTTGCCTCAAGTTGTTCTCGTGTGTAGAGTAATCACTTTTTGAATTGGAGAGTCTCTTGGAAGAATCGCCCGAATTGAAGTGGCCGCACGTTTCGCTCATTGAGCATCAGGGCCGAAAAATCTACCTCATTGGCACCGCGCACGTGTCGCCGGCGAGCGTTCAAGAAGTTCGCGAAGTGATCGAAACCATCAAGCCAGACACGGTTTGCATTGAGCTTTGCAAGTCGCGTTTTGAAAGCATGATGGATGAGGAACGCTTCAAAAAACTCGATATTTTCAAGGTTATTAAGGATCAGAAGGTTCTGTTCGTGCTTGCGAACTTGGCGTTGTCCTCGTACCAAAAGCGAATGGGTGACGCGATGGGCGTGAAGCCGGGCGCTGAACAACTCGAGGCTGTGAGCGCGGCTGAAAAAATTGGCGCGGAATTGGTGCTCGCTGATCGCGACATTCAAGCGACGCTCAAGCGCACATGGCACAATTTGGGATTCTGGAAGAAAATGCAGGTGTTAGGTGGCCTGCTTGAAAGCTTCCTGAGCAAACCTGAACCGATGACCGAAGAAGATCTCGAAGCGCTCAAAGATCGCGATCAGATTTCGGACATGATGGCTGAGCTCGCAAAGGAAATGCCGCAGATCAAAGTGCCGCTTATCGATGAGCGCGATCGCTATTTGATGTCGGCAATTGAAGCGGCGCCGGGCCAAACGATTGTGGCGGTTGTTGGCGCGGGACACGTGGCCGGCATGAAAACCTATTTGGGAGTTGAGACCGATCGCGAAGCGCTTTCTGTTATTCCGCCGGCTCGTTTGGGTTGGAAGATCGTGGGCTGGAGCATTCCGGTTATTTTGCTCGCTCTCTTTTACATGGGTTACCACGAGCACCAAGGCGAAGGCCTGATGAAGATGATTCTGACATGGATCATCGCAACCGGCGGTTTGTCGGCGGTGATGAGTGCAGTGGCGTTGGCGCATCCGCTCACCATTTTATGCGCTGTTCTCGCGGCTCCGATTACAACGCTGCACCCGGTTTTGGGCGTTGGCATGTTCACCGGATTGGTTGAGGCGTGGATGCGCCGCCCGACCGTTGAAGACGCCGAGCGCATTCCCGAAGACGCAACAAGCCTCAAAGGTTTTTACAAAAATCCTTTTTTGCACGTGCTTTTAGTGTTCTTCCTTTCTTCCGTGGGCGCGGCAACAGGCACCTGGATTGGCGGCGCCTTCCTCGTTGGCCAGCTCTGAATTTTCTGCATTTCTTCTTTTGTGACACTCACTGATTCACGCGCTTGCAACGCCTTTTGGCTTTGATAAGATGTGCGTGTTTTGCTCTGCTTGTGAGGTTTTTATGAAGCTCTCTGTTCTCTCTACTGTCCCGTACCCGATGGACAAAGTTCTCACCGTCATGCGTGACGAAATGCCGAATTTGGTTACGTTTTTGCCAAATATCGACAAGATCGACGTTGAAAGCCGCGAAGAGCTCGAAAACGGTGAATTGAAGCTTTTAAATCGCTGGAAGGCTTCTAAGACCGAAGTTCCGACTGTGATTCGTCCGTTTATCAGCGACGACAAGTTGGGTTGGTTGGACGATGCGCACTGGTTTAGCGATCGCGTTGAGTGGTCGCTCAAAATGAATTTCATGACCGATCGCATTAAGTGCGTTGGTGCCACGCGTTACAGCTTTGCTGATGGCAAAACCTCGATTCATATCGACGGCGACTTGGATATCGACCTCAAGGGCTTGGTTCCCGGCCTGATCGCGAACAAGGTCAAGGGTACGATTGAAAGCTTCGTGCTTAAGACTTTGGAGCCGAACTTCCAAAAGACCGCCGACGCAGTCAAGGCATTCTTGGACAAACAAGCGAAAGAAGAAGCGCAGGCATAACGCGCACTTCGCGGATTTAGGGCTCGGTCTCGGGCCCTTTTTTTTAGATTTTTTGCGTGGCTCAGCCGCGCCGTTTAAAGGCTCTTATGGTTCATCCTCTCGCCGGTAAAAAGCTTCCTCGGGCGCAACTTCTCGATGTCGCCGATTTGATTTCAAAGTATTACACCGAGCATCCGGACGTTTCTGTTCCAGAGCAAGCCATTACATTTGGCACGTCGGGTCACCGTGGTCGCGCTGATCGTTTGAGTTACAACGAGGATCACATTCTGGCGACCACCCAGGCGATTTGTGATTACCGAAAGCAGGAAGGCATTGAAGGTCCGCTGTTTTTGGGTAAGGACACACACGCGCTTTCTACGCCGGCGCATCACACTGCGCTTGAGGTTTTGCTCGCGAATGGTGTGAATGTTCAGGTTGATTCGGCAGAGCGCTATGTGCCAACACCTGTGATCAGTCACTCGATTCTTAAATATAATCGAGCACTTGGCGAAAATTGGGCAACGAATCCTGGCCGTGCTGATGGCGTTGTGATTACACCATCTCACAATCCGCCTACTGACGGTGGCTTTAAATATAATCCACCGACCGGCGGCCCTGCGTCGAGTGACATCACCAAATTTATTGAAAAACGAGCCAACGAAATCTGCAAAAATGGCTTGCGAGAAGTGCGTCGTGTTTCTGTCCGCAAAGACAGTTACAAACACTTCGATTACATCGATTCTTATGTATCGGATTTGCCACAAGTCGTTGATTTAAAACTGATTTCTGATGCCAAGTTGCATCTCGGTGTTGATCCATTGGGTGGTTCGGGCATTGATTACTGGCCGGTCATCGCTGAGCGCTACAACATTAACCTCGAAGTGGTGGGTGCTGGCTTAGATCAGACTTTTGGATTTATGCCGCTTGATCACGACGGTGTAATTCGCATGGATTGCTCTTCGCGATATGCCATGCAAAATCTGATTGGTCTGAAAGATCGCTTCGACATCGCATTTGGCAACGACCCTGATTACGATCGACATGGCATCGTTGTGCCGTCGGTTGGTTTGATTCCGCCGAACCATTTCTTAACGGTTGCTGCGAAATATCTCTTTGAATCTCGAGAGTTTGCATCCGATGTCGCCATCGGTAAAACGCTTGTGAGTTCGTCTACAATCGATCGTGCTGCCGCTTTAATTCATCGCAAAGTGGTTGAAGTGCCAGTTGGATTTAAGTGGTTCGTAGATGGCCTTCTCGCAAGCACTTTCGGTTTTGCAGGCGAGGAAAGTGCGGGTGCTTCGTTCTTGCGCAAAGATGCGATGCCATGGACGACTGATAAAGATGGCATCATCTTAGATTTGCTTGCAGCAGAGTCTCTTGCACGAACAGGAAAAGATGCAGGCATTCTCTATAGCGAACTTGAAAACCTCGTTGGTCACTCAAGTTACGCGCGCATCGATGTGCCGGCTTCGCTCGAAATTCGCAGCAAATTGGGCAAAATGTCGGCATCGGATGTCAAATCGACCATGCTTGCTGGTCAAGCAATTCGCAATATTTTGACAGAAGCTCCCGGCAATCATGCTTCGATTGGTGGCTTGAAAGTTGTGACAGATGATGCATGGTTCGCTGCGCGCCCGTCTGGCACAGAAGCCATCTATAAGATCTATGCTGAAAGCTTTAATGGACCGGAACATTTGAAGAAGGTTCAGGAAGAAGCGCAAGCAATTGTTGCGGATGCTTTGAAATAACCGATTTTATTTAGCTTTTACTCGTAACCTGGAGCGTAAACCATGCGAGAAACACAATTTGACTACTTGATGGCTCTTCATCGTCACGAAGAAACGACGACTTTTGATGCTGCTACCGTTGAGAGTTGTCTGGCGCAAGGTTGGGTCGAAAATGCTGCAGTTTCCGCAAAAGGTTACGAGGCTCTTCAACCGTACAAGGTTGAAAATGCTATCATTTTAGCCGCCGGTGGGGTGGTTAGATTGACCATTGAGCCGGATCGGGTGATGTAATGTTGTTGCGCGTTTACCCCTTTAATTCCAGTAACTTAGCTACTGATTTTTCACCACATCTGGTGACAAAATCTGAATTTGAGCATGTGATTGCATTCATGCGCGCACACAATTACGATCCATCTCGTTTTGATGCGCAAATCTCTGCAATTCAAGATGAATTTGGCTACTCTCTGTCCATGGAGGTTCCATTGAAATGATATTATCTGCGACAGATAACCCACTGTGCGAATTACCGGTTGAGCACCTCTATCGCCTCATTGTTGATGGACGCTTCTATACATCAGAGCATGGTTGGGAAGGTTACTACGGTCGAGAACCTGGCTCATTTGATGGCATGGTGATGGCTCTTTGCTATATGCTGGACCACATCAATGAGCCGATTACTCTTCCTTACTTGCAAGAATTACACAAAATTTGTGTATCAAGCTATGAGCCGTTGGCGAAAAAACGGCGTTATCCCGGGCAGTTCCGAGAATTCAAAGTCTCATTCTCCATGCTCCAGCGCACATGCAGCTTGCGTGGCATGGAAGAGTTGATTGGCGATCGTGATCCTCGCACTTGTCTAAGGCGCAAAGAAGACAAGATGCCATATGAATCTGTTGCGGCTGCCTATGAAGATCTCATGAACGATGTAAAAGTACGCTTTGTCGTTCCGATTTTTGATGTAACACCGGAACAGGCGCGTGCTTTGGAACTTCGTAAACCGCGTGATGCCTATTTTGCAGCTCGTGAGCAAGTTGCAAAAAACGTTCAGGCCGCTGCTCAGAAGCTGATAGATCAATACTATGCAAAAATAAAACACGCGACAGGTTATGCATTGACGCGTGCACAGATTGATCTGGCGAAAGGCCTTGAAAGGACACACCTTTTCGTCGATTGCAATAACCGTATCTTTGTGAACATTGTATTGAATCAGCTTTTGATGCAGGTTGGTGAGTTGCCTGCGATTTTCTGGAATCCTGGCGTGTTCGATGGCCTCACAACCGAAGAGCTGCTTGCGGAAGTTCAGTTCGGACAATCACTTTTCGAACAGATGATTTCTGATCCAGACAAACCTGTTTTTGGCCATAAGACTAGTGACGAGTCAGAAGCCAATACTGCAAGAATTCTCGAAATCATGAAGCCTCTCATTGATAAACTTCATCCCAGCGAGCAGGTGATCTGATGCAAACGCTTTTACTTTTTCGTCATCTTGTTCGTCCCCGCGCGGTTGCGGTGCTTTGTGGTTTTGAGGCGCTGGGCAAGCATGTATTTGCAGATCGCGCAGAAGACATGCGCGTATCAGATGATGGCATTTCAACGCATGGCTTCTATAACAACGAGCTACTCGATCGCTGGCTAGCTGTTACGCCATCCATGGTTGTGGTCGATGGTGATGAAGAAGACTTCGGTAACAAGTCTTATTACACTGATTTGATGAAGGGATTGCAGCGTTTTCCTTGGACGTATCAGACTTTCTTCTCCAGTGGGAAAATGCGCACTGCATTGAAACAGATTTGTGCGACATCAGAAGAGCATTGTCCTATTTATGGTCAAGCCTATGTGCACATGACTTTTGATGACTCTGCTCTGATTTCGATTCTCAATTTTGAAGCATCTGATAAACAGAAAAGTTTGGATGTAGAGCGTGAAGCTTCTATTCGCAACGCTCTCATGTATGAACTTTCGCGTGTTTATCCCATGATTCGTGAATCCGTTATGGCTTCAGGCAACCCCACATTGCCGCGTTCAGCCGTAATTGAGGTTACATTTGGGGCAGATGATACGATCTCTTCCGATGTAATGCTCTACAATCTTGAGCGTATTTCTATTGATATGCTTGCAACCATTCCGTGCGCAAAACAATTAACGGAAGGGATTGCAGCAGATTTAGTGAAACTTGCTCAAAAATTAGCACGTGAAGAGGATGCTGAAAAAGGCCGCTATTTTGATGCCGCAGCTGCATTGAATATGCGTTGCGAGCCTCTGATTGCAGATTCGCTCCTCATTTCTCGTGATGGATATTCGTCCATTTTGATGAAAAATTTCGGCACATTACAGTCTGAAGAAGCAGTAGAGCGTTTAAGCTCTCCTAAAGCCATTTCGGATTGTCTTGAACCGCTTGGTGTCAAAATGGCAACTCGCATAACGGTTGAGCGCACTGAAGTGACTGAGGAGTCTGTCTCAAAGTTGGCAAAGCAAGTGAAGGGCTCGATGATGCTCAAGCCCGCCGATTGTGATCCGGAAGATGATATCTTCGGACCCATCGATGACAATGAGGAATTACTCGAGGCCGTGTCGCTCTTGCCAGACTATGTGCAAAAAATTCACATTGAAGAATGTTTTGCAGGCACGCTTTATCGCATGATTGTGATCGGTGATCGCGTTGTTGCCGCTTGGAAGAACGCAAATCCCGTGGTTTATGGAGATGGAATTCATAAATTGCGAGAGATTTTCGGTGCTTACAATGTGTGCAATGAGTGCAAGATTCGCGTCACGCAAGCGCTGCAATTCTTTATTAAGACTTATAAGTATACTTTAGATGATGTTTTGGAGTTGGGTCAGCGTTTCACTCTCTATCCTTCGCAAAACGGTGGAGCTTGGCGAAATGTGACGAGTTCGCTTAATTCTTTGATTTCAAAGAAGATTGTTGACTGCGCTAAGGCTCTTGAACTGTCTGTTGTCTCTTTCGATCTTGTCATGGATGATGAGGGTCACCTGCGCATCTATGAGATCAATCCAACTCCAGATCTTTCCCAAAAGTCCACTCAGTCTTTTGGGGCGGATCATGATCTGTACCAAGACATTTTGGAATATGGCTTTACTCACACAAACGATGAATTCAATTCCGTCTGGTACTTGCGTGAATTACATGGATAAAAAGAGGACTAGTTCACATCCCCGCCGGTAATTTTCCCTTCGTAAAGATTTTACTGATACTTTTTTCTAACTTAAATATCCGATTCCCTTTGAAAAAGATCGCATTTCTGGGTTGCAAGTCTTTCTTGAGTGTATCGACTAATTCTGCCTCATCTTGAACAAAAGTAGATACTATCTTCGGGGATGTGATTTCATCGTGGATGTATTTGGCTGATTTCCCAATCAGTATAGTCTATTTAACTCATTGAGTTTATTGATTTGCTGACCTACTTCTGTGTGTATTGCTTGTTCAAGGTCACCAAGACTACTCCCCATTGAACTGAGTACAGCGATTCGACGACTCTTCGGAGTTTCTGTATCTATCATGGAAAGGAATTCTATCCCTTTTACGATAGATTCTGGAGAAGAGTTAAAACAATCTGCGATAACGGTATAAGGTCCAATTCGCTTTAGATTTTGCCGATTACGCTTGGTTTGGAAAGATGCCAATCGAGAAGTAATTTGTTCAGGAGATAATCCCATATATCTGCAAATTGCAAACACTTCGAGAATGTTCGTAGCATTATGAACTCCCAATCCTGAAATGAGAACAGGGTAGTATTCTCCCTGATGGACAATGTCGAATTTTAGGAAGTTTCGCTCTAGACGAACTCGCTCTGCTCTGAAATCGGCCGGACCTTTGCATGAAACAGTGACGATTTTAGGTAAGATATCTGATTGCTTAACTTGGTTTAAAAAAGGACTATCAATATTAAGTATAAGTATTCCGTCTTTTGTCATTCCATCAAGGATTTCCATTTTGTGATGAAATAATCCCTCACGAGATCCAAAAGCGCCGATATGAGAAGTGCCAATCATTGTGATTGCTGCAATATCGGGTTTGACCATCATGGTCATTGTGTGAATATCGCCTTTTCCGCCACCTCCTAATTCGATGACAGCTGCCTGAGTTTGCTCATATGTTGATAAAAGTTGAGTGGCTACTTGGCGGCGTGCATTTGCATTTGATGGATTCTGAATTGCATTTTCATAGCGTGGATCTGAGGATAAAACATAGTGCGTCATTTCGCGAGTTGTTGTTTTACCGTTACTTCCTGTGATTGCAATTGCTTTGAAACTTAATCGGCTACGGTGTAATGCTGCAAGATTACAAAAACTGAGAAGAACATTTTTCACAACAATACATGGTATATTTGGATAATATTGCTCTGATACTAATAATATGACTCCCTTTTTTATCGCTCTTTTTACAGCTTCTTCATCAGAAATGTCATAAAGCTTCTTATGAGTGTTTGGTATTAAAAAAAGCACACCTCCGGTTATATCATGATTTTCAAAAATCCCGGCGTTTGGGACAGGCCTGCCAGCAAGTTCTTCAGGGCAGGGAGTTTGTAATTGGTCATAAAGGCCTTTAAATGTTAGTGCTAACAATCATAGTATAGTGATTCAATATCGCTGGAATATTGCA
>JAZUEA010000417.1:0-1893 GCA_045639945.1 Myxococcota bacterium | reverse complement strand
CAATGTTTAAGAAGTAACTTTGAATGCATTCGGCATACATCGACTTTGCTGCACCACGAGCAACGATCAGATACTGCTTAACTGTCAATCGCTTCTTAACTCGACGCTTTTCATAGCGCCCACCACGATTGTCAGGGGACGGAACGTACACACTTCGATCCACAAAGTAGAACCAAGCCAGTAGTTGTTCTGCCCAAAGTTTAAAGGTGTCCAGAAGATGAAGATCTGTGCCGTCAGTGAGGGTTAGTTCATTCTCACAGTAAGCAATAAAACCTTCAATAGCCAGATCGTCATAGTAGAAATTCGGATTGGCGATGAGATCATCAATTCGATTCATCTCTAAAGCGACTTCTCGGTTTACGGGAATCTCTCCGCGGAGTACTGCGTCACGAAACTGTCCGTAATACTTTGGAGTTGCTGTGTTAGAGAGGCCCATCGCCAATCCTCCTTTCATTAATGTTAACCGGTGGTAATACCCATAATGTCTGATCGACGGTTGTTCATCTTCGTTTTAACAGCGCCACGAACAAGCTTACCAACTGGACTATTGTACAGTTGGTATGCCTGATTTGCTTTGTTTGCAATAGTGAATACGCTGTTCACTGCATCCATTCCGTTCTTAACAGGTGGATATGATGGTTCAGTCAGTTTAGTGTACTGCTGCTCCATGTTGATGCGGTTGATTCTTTCCCGAAGTTCCTTATCGGACATTCGAGCAATATCTTTACCGTCTTCGGTCTCAGTTTTACCTGCGACCTTTCGTGCCTTCTTGACTGGTGTAGCGGGCGTGGCAGGACCGTGTCGCTCTTCGATTTCTGAATCGAGTTTTCGAGCTCTACGCTTCCCCCACTTCATACCCACAACACCATAGTGCGCTAGATACGCGTCGCCGTAGGTGAGGTCTTCACTAATGGGTGTCTCACCCCTTCCATGTGTACGTTGAGTCGCCATTCGAGTTTCGTGATTTGATCTTCAACGGCTTTCAAATGAAATGACGTCGACGGAGGATCGAACAGTAGTCGAACCTTCAGCGCCATCAGGGTTTGAACCGCATTGATGTCTTCATCGCCAATGAATTCCTTCCATTTTGAAGTTTCATCAGTAATGTAGAAGCCCTTCGCAGGACCGATACCTAATTGCTGAAACTCAAAGAAGGACGCATTGATGTGCATGAGGATGTCGGGATCAAAAGCCGTATAGTCCGCCTCAAGACCCAAAACCTTCTTGGTTGTTAGTAGAATGCTGTCTTCTAGTACGTTAGCCACCGCCAACCCCCCAGGATAGAACAGTGAACACGAAGGATGCGATCTCAATTACCGCATACAGGTAAAGAACAAGAAGGACAACAGTGAAAGCCAACCCAGCCATGAGCAAGAAGAACAAGTAACCTTTGAGCTCATCAGCCGTTTGCATTAGCTGAACCGGCGGTTGATCTCTGCCTGAACAGCAGCGAAGTTTGCTCCGAGGGAACGCTCACGATCAGCGCCGTTACCATGCAGACCGGCCATAACTTCATCAGCCAGCTGAGAGACAGACTTCTTAGCAGCAACCGGAGCGGCTACACCGAAGCGACGATCGACCTCTGCCTGAACAGCAGCAAAGTTTGCACCAAGACGAGCCTGACGATCTGCGCCATTGCCATACTCGCCACGAAGGACGGCATCAGCAAGCTGCGAGATGTTCGGAGCGCCAGTGGAAGCGCCCGCGCCAAGGCGACGGTTGATCTCTGCCTGAACAGCGTCGTAGTTCCCAGCGAGAGATACTCGACGGTCGTTACCCGAGCCATGAACTCCGGCCAGAACTTCGTCAGCGAGCTGAGCGATAGACTTCTGCGGAGCCTGAGGGGCAGCAGCAGACTGTCCGGGTGCAGCACCGAGGCGACGGTCAATCTCT
>JAZUEA010000416.1:0-3888 GCA_045639945.1 Myxococcota bacterium | reverse complement strand
GTTATAGGTGGCGTTGCCCGCGCATTTGCATTCGTAGCCGCCTTCGGTGTTGCTACAAGGCAGGCTGCCACAATCGTGCATGTTGGTGGCACATTCGTTGATGTCGACACAGCGGTTCTGAATGGTGTCGCGCTGCCAACCAGATTCGCAAGTGCACGTATAACCCGGAGCGTTATTGGCGCAGATACCGTGCGTGCCACAAATTCCAGGCGTGGTGGTGCATTCGTCTTCGTCAACGCACTCGCCATTTACATTTATCCAGTTGATGTCACAAATGCACTCGTAGCTGCCTTCCGTATTCACACAGCGCATATGCTCGCTGTTGCAGCTATGGGAGTCTTCAGAACATTCGTCGATATCGACACATTCGCCAAAGGAATTGCTGCGATATCCGTTGTCGCAGGTGCACCAACCGTTGTCGCCAATGTGTGCATTTTCGGGACAAAGCATGGCATCAACAATGGTTGTTGTACCCGAATCAAGTTTCACGCCTGCATCAACAATAAAAGCATCGTAATCAGTAGAGGCGTCACGCGGGCCGCCATCCCAGCGAATATTGATGTGTCCCGAGGCATCAGCCTTTACATCAACGTCATCAGCGTTGTTATCGTCGTCATCACAGGCAACGAAAGCCAAGCAAGCAAGAAAAGAAGCGCAAAGAACATGAAGCTTCATAGAAACTCCTAAAATTTCGGCGTATTAAGCCCGCGCGACAGCGGATTTCCAGCGGCTGATAAGATCAGCGATTTTATCAACTCGAAGTTGGCGTTTAAAGGTGCGATCGGCGCGCCAACGCTCGCGAATCGAATCTAAATCTGGCCAGAATCCAGCAGCAAGACCAGCGAAGAATGCTGCACCTAAGCCGGTTGTCTCCAAAAGTGCAGGCCTACGCAGCTCAACTCCGAGCAAATCAGCTTGGAACTGCATGAGTAAGTCGTTGGCCGCTGCGCCACCATCCACGCGAAGTCCCGCAATCGGGCGCTGAAGATCGTGTTGCATGGCTGTCAGCACGTCGTGATTTTGGAACGCGATGCCTTCCAACACTGCACGCGCTAAATGCCCACGAGTGGTACCACGAGTAATGCCACAGAAAAGACCGCGCGCATCCGGACGCCAGTGCGGCGCACCCAATCCTGTTAATGCGGGCACAAAAATAACACCGCCATTGTCCGGAACGCTTTGGGCGAGCGCTTCAATTTCACTTGCAGACGAGATGATCTGTAAACCATCGCGCAACCATTGCACTGCAGCGCCCGCAATGAACGCACTGCCTTCAAGAGCGTAAATGGTTCGACCAGAAGTGCGCCAAGCAACGGTGGTGAGAAGGTTATGCTCTGAGAAAATCGGACGACCACCGGTGTTCATGAGCATGAACGAACCAGTGCCGTATGTACATTTGGCTTCACCTTCACGGAAGCACATTTGACCAAACAAAGCCGCTTGCTGATCGCCGGCCATTCCGCAAATGGGAATGCCATCTGGCAAAGGTGCAAAGCCTTGCGTACGACCATATTCTTCGCTGCACCCACGAATTTCGGGCAAAACAGCCGGCGGAACATCAAGCAGCGATAAGAGATCGGGATCCCACTGCGCCGTTTTGAGATCCATCATCAACGTACGGCTGGCGTTCGATACGTCGGTGACGTGTTGTCCCGTCATTTTCCAAACTAAGAAGCTATCGACGGTACCGAAACAGAGTTCGCCGCGTTCAGCGCGTTCGTGGGCGCCTGGCACGTTTTCCAAAATCCAAGACAATTTGGTTCCGGAGAAGTACGGATCCAACAAAAGTCCCGTTCGACGATGGAAAAACTCTTCGTGTCCGATTTCGCGAAGAGCTTGGCAGCGCTCCGCAGTACGACGACATTGCCAAACAATGGCGTTGTAGATGGGTTTACCCGTGTCTCGTTCCCAAACGAGCGTGGTTTCGCGCTGGTTTGTGATGCCAATTCCCACAATTTCTTTGGGATTGACCACCTTAAACACTTCCTGCAACGCGGAACGCACAGAATTCAGGATTTCTTCGGGATCATGTTCCACCCATCCTGGCTTGGGGTAGATCTGCGGGAACTCGCAGCTGGCTTTGGCCTTTACTTGAAGCTCATGGTCAAACACGAGCACAGTCGTGCCGGTCGTCCCTTGATCAATCGCGAGGATGTATCGCTGCATGGTGTCTCCGGTAAAAAAGCAAATTCCGGTTTAACACATTATTGGGCAGCTTGCAGAGATTTTGATGTTTTTGTGAGAGTCGAGAGTTGGGTGTGAAAATTTAAATGTTCATGTGCAGCCGCTTCGAAATTTTAGCGACTCGCTCCGAGCTTAGAGGATGCAATCGGCGTAACCGTTGGGAGTTTCGTAGAGCCGAACCGAAACCACCGAAATACCGCAGGGCGCAAGCAATTCTTGTGCAATACGAGCAAGTTCAGCGGCGAGATTTTCAGCAGTCGGAGGTACGTCCATCCAATAAATGGGACGTCCAGCAGCTTCGTTGAAAGCGGCGATGGCTTTGGCTGCGTCGCTGTCGTCACCACGCCACAAAATCGCGGTGTGATCCCACGATTTGTCGATGAAACCACCAACACGCAACTTGATTTCGCCAAAGTCGATCACGCGCCCCAGGTTGTCGAGTGATTCAGCTAAGCACGTAATTTCAGCTGCGTAGCGATGACCGTGGAAAGCCCGGCACTTTCCCTCGTGGCCGGGAATGCGATGAAGGGCGTCCCATTCGAGACGCCGCGTACAAGTAATGGTGGGCATTTTTACTTAAATATCAGTTAATTTCGGCGAGAGGCCAGCAGTTGTTGCCGTTGTTCGGGTTAGCAGGCGTGCAAGCATCGATGGAGGTGTTGGTCAAGACCTTGCAAGCGCCTTGAGGGTTGTTCGAGAGATCAACGGGCACAACGCGCAAGCTGTAATCGATGCGGTTATCGGAGTTTTGAGAGTTGATAGAGTACGGATGGACATTGATGTAAACATCGCGAGCTTCGTTTTCACCCGCCTTGATGTTGATACACTGCTCGTTTCCACCCATGACACGGCTGCTGCGCATGCAGTTCAGGATTGCAGCATAGTTTCCACTGTTAACCGCGTTTTGCGAACAAACTTCATCCTGATAATCCATGAGCAACACACCTTCGTTATTCTGATAAGAAATCACGACAGTGCGGTCACTCTTGGCCGGAATGGTGAGCTTGTACCAGTCGTTGTCAGAGTCGCCACAAATCCAGGTATCACAAATAGCAGCGGGTGCAGCAAACAGGGAAGTCGCCGTTTCTGCCGAGTCGTTCGAGTTGCCCATTTCGCGCCAGTCGGCGTTGCAAAGGCTACCGGGCGGCGTGACGGTGGCCGTTAAGCTATAGGGCGTCTGATCACCAGCAGCCCCCCGGAAGACGCGCGCGTAATGAGTGCCCGTATGCGAGCCCATTTCTTGCTTTGTAGCGTCAGCCATTTCTGCCGGATAGTTGGTGGTCGAGCTCTTAATCGGTGCAGAGCAGCGTCCGCCAACACAGCGACCACCGTCACAAACAGCATCGCTCATGCAGGTAACGGCAACATAATCGACGCGATAAATTTCGAGATCGAGGTTGGCCTGCTCGGAATCGAAGCCGTTCAACATGACACAAACGCGCGAATTTTCTTCGACAACAGGGAAGGTGTACCAATCCACGTCGCTTTGAGAAACAGACGGATCGCACATCAAACCCGTTTCGTAAGTGAAACGCTTCTTTTCGCCATTTGAAACGTCGTTCATCGGAATGGCGTTGTTGCTGGTGTCGTTGCGCGTGCTGACTTCGTCGATGTCGGCGGCACAGACAGCAGAACCAAGATCGGTGCGCTGAACGTGAAGCGTGTAACCGCCTTCTGCAACGTCCAAACCATCCACGCGAAGAA
>JAZUEA010000415.1:0-5510 GCA_045639945.1 Myxococcota bacterium | reverse complement strand
GAAGGCGACGAAGGCGACGAAGGCGGCGAAGCTGTCGAGCCCAAGGCTGCTAAGAAGTGAGCCAGTTGTTCTAGATTTTTAATCTAGAAAATAAGCCCCGAGTTCTTCGCGAACTCGGGGCTTTTTTGTTTGTGCGCATCTCACACCACCGAACTCATGGCACGCCATCCATAAAAATCTTCGGCTTTTAACCGCGATCGAAGTGTGAGATAGAGCACGCATGAGCACAACTCCGCGATATATTGTTGGAATCGACCTTGGAACGACACACTGCGCGCTCGCGTACTCGCCGATTGATCGCAATCAGATCCAGGTCATGGAAATCCCTCAGCTGACCGCGCCTGGGGAAGTTCACTCAAACGTTTTGCTGCCGTCCAGCTTGTACTTACCGGCCACCGAT
Organism: Myxococcota bacterium; assembly: GCA_045639945.1. GTDB lineage: Bacteria > Myxococcota_A > Bradymonadia > UBA7976 > UBA1532 > UBA1238. The sequence continues at coordinate 5,110 of JAZUEA010000415.1, read as the reverse complement.
GAATTGCCGGAAGAATCGCGCAAGCTTCCTTGGGGCGTGGAACCCGGTGAGCCGTGCGGCATTTCAGGCGAGTTCGCCAGGCGGCGCGGCGCGCAAGTTCCAAACCGTCTCTGCTCGTCTGCCAAGTCTTGGATTTGCCACGGTGGCGTTGATCGTCGAGCGCCGATTTTGCCGTGGAATCCGGAAGAGACAAACACAGATTTGCCACAAGTTTCTCCGCTTGAGGCCGAAGCGCGTTTCCTGCGCCACATGCGCCACGCTTGGGATGCACTGCATCCCAACGATCCGCTGGCCGATCAGCTTTTGGAAATGACAGTGCCCGCTTCGTTCGACGAAGTTGCGCGTGCAATTACACTCGAAGCGGCGGAAGCTGCAGGTCTGCCGGCGGCCAAACTCTTAGAAGAACCGAAGGCGGCGTTCTACCACTTTATTTCTCACGATCCTGAGCAATTATCAGAGGTTCTCAAAGATGTCTCTCTGGTGCTCGTGGTCGACGTGGGCGGTGGCACAACCGATCTCACACTCGTTCACGTTCAGCCGAATCCAGAGCATCCAGACGAACCACAGTTTGAACGCATTGCCGTGGGCGGTCACCTGATGCTGGGCGGAGACAACATCGACGCCGCACTCGCTCAGCACTTGCAAGAGACCGCCGGTCTTCAGTCGATGAGCCCCACCGAATGGTCCGCGCTTGTTCAAACGGCAAGAACTGCCAAAGAAACGCTGCTTGCTGAAGGCGCGCCTGAACAAACAACGTGCGCCATTGCCAAACGCAGCGGTCGCCGCTTAATCGGTTCTTCAGTTTCTGTGACGTTGACCAAAGAAGACGTGGAACGCATTGTTCTTGAAGGATTTTTCCCTCACGCAACGTTGGATGCGGCTGCGTCTCCAGAAGCGCGCTCTGGCTTAACCACGCTGGGTCTTCCCTACACGCGGGAAACTGCGATCACCAAGCACATCGGCACGTTCCTTCGACGATTTGCGCCGGCCGCTCAAAAAGTTGGCGCTTCGGTCGTTCAAGGATGCGCGAAACCAGACGCGGTCTTGCTCAATGGTGGTGTTTTCAAAGCACCCAAGCTGATAACCCGCTTGATGTCGGTTTTGGAAAGCTGGTTTGGAACCACCAAACTTTTGGAGCATCGCTCGCTCGACCTGGCCGTTGCATGTGGCGCTGTCGCTTCCGGATTGGCGCGTCTTGGCATTGGTGCAGCCATCACAGGTGGCTCTCCCAGAATGTACGCCATTGGTTTGGGCGACGCGTCTGAGCACAAAGCGCTGTGCATCGTGCCGCGCGGCATGGAAGAAGGCAAAACGCTTGCGGTGACTGAACATCCGCTCGAAGTGGTTTTGGGCCGACAAGTGGCTTTCCCACTCTATTCGTCCACCACACACACAGCGCAACCCGGCGATTTGCTTGCGGTTGACGAAAATCTGGATGCGCTGCCTCCGCTCGTCACCATTTTGCGGCATGCCGACAGAAAGAATAATCTGCACGAACCGGTGACGCTGCATTCCACGCTCAGCATCCAGGGCAACTTGCAAGTTTCGCTGCAAACCATGGACTTGCCGCCGCTGCATTGGCGCTTGGCGTTCGAGCTCAAACGCGAAACGACCAAAGCGGAAGCACGGCCATCACAATTCGAAGAGCCGCCGCCGTCGAATGAGCCGCTGCCCAAAAACTTCAACGAAGCCGTTCGCTTGATCGAGCGCACGTTCCAAGGTTCTCGCGAGTGGGCGCTTCCCGAAGCAGGCAAATCGCTGCGCCAAGGTCTCGAAGATTTCTTGGGTGCGCGCGGTTCGTGGTCCTCGACAGTTTGCCGAGCGCTGTTCGATGTTTTGATGAACCAAGTCGAGCGCCGGAATCGCACCGCCGATCACTGCGTTGCCTGGATTCGATTGACCGGCTTCTGCTTGAGGCCCGGTTTTGGTTTCCACGGCGATAAAGCGCGCCTGCAAAAAATGTGGCAGCTTTTCGCAGAAGGTCCCGGTCAAAGTTCCAAGCTCGTTTACAGCGAGTGGTGGATTTTATGGCGCCGACTCGCACCCGCGTTGGATTTTTCGCAGCAAGAAACGATTTACCAAACGGTCAAGCCTTACTGCGAGCCAAACGGAAAGCCGCCCAAAGGACCGCAACTGACCGGCGTGCCGGAAATGCTGCGCATGCTGTCGACGCTGGAAACGCTGCCGCCCAGCGAAAAAGTCCTGATTGGTTCTTGGTGCATGGCGCAACAAAAGAAAATTGGTCTGTGGCCGATTGGTCGACTGGGTGCACGCCACTTGCTCGCGCGCTCAAACGGTGGATTGGTGCCCGTTGACGTGGTTGAAGCCTGGCTTCGCGTCATTTTGCAGGACAACTGGAATACACCAGAGCACGCCTTTGCTGCAGCGATGCTTTCCGCGCGCTCACCGATTTCTGAGATTTCTGAGTCGCTTCGTTTGGCTGCAATTCGCAAACTCGAGGAAACACACGCGCCTGCTCGCCTGCTTTCTCTTGTTCAAAATACAGCGCACATGGAAGCTTCCGACTGGAAACAGTTGTTAGGTGAAACACTGCCTGAAGGACTCGTCCTCAGTCGCTGATCATCAGGAGAATCAAAATGACTCGCTCAAATTCAGTGCTGTTTGCTCTTGCTTTGACTGCGGCCACGAGTGCCAATGCGCAAGAAAAGTACCGCGTTCTGATCGCTGCGCATCACGAATTCACCGTTGAACTGAATGATTTGACAGACGAGCAAGCGAGAAAAGAGCGCGACTTGTTCTTGGCCGACCATGTCAAATGGTGTGATGCGCGCTTGAAATGTGAAGATCACAAATTCCGTTTTGAGCAAAGCAGCGAGTTGCGACAAGTCAACGCAACCTACATGGCTAACGGCTATCAGGTCGCAAATTGCAATCTTTTCCGAGACTTATGTCTTCATCCTGAACGCTATGTCGAAACGGAAAAGCCTACAACGTGGTGCGACAATCACACCGAACTCAAATCGCTTGTCAGCTGCTCGCTCAACGACAACAAACTTTCGCTCGAGTTGGACGCAACCAAGTTGAACGAGAACGAAAAACAGAAGAGCCAAAAAGAGGCCATCAATAAAATCCTCTCACTCGACAGCGAATCTCGTCCAGCAAGCGTATTCGAATTTTGCCAGGGATTGATAATCACCCTCGCAAACGACAATAGAGAGCAATTTTTCAAAGAATTGAAACAGGACAACGTCACCTCGCTCAACATACAGCTCAAAGACGGCGAAAACTCTCTTTTCAACTGCTCGAGCGAGTTAAACGACCTCGAAGAAATTTTTAAGAAATTCGCTCAGTAAAATCGCTGCCTAACTCCGCACCTTCCCCTTTTTTAGAGCTTGATTTTGTGAGATCACGCCCGCGTTGAAATGAGATTTGCGCTGTTTCGTGCGCAGGAGAACCTCATGAAAATCTTGATGGTTGCATCCGAAGCGGTTCCATTTGCCAAAACAGGCGGACTCGCAGACGTTGCGGGCACTTTGCCTCGATTTTTACGCAAGTTAGGTCACGACGTTCGCTTGGTTCTGCCTGCGTATCGTTGCATCGACAAATCCGCATTTCGACAACAGCCCGGCTCGCTTTGTGTGCCCATGGGACCGATTGGCGATCTGTGGGCTGCCGTTCAAGAAGGCGTGATTCCCGGCAGTGATGTTCCAACGTATCTCATTGAATACAATCACTATTTTGACCGCGACGGGCTGTACAACGAAAAAGGCGGCGAAGGCTTTTTGGACAACGATAACCGCTTTGTTTTTTTGTCGCGCGCCGCTTTGCAGCTTTGCCACAAGTTAAACTTTACACCCGACGTGATTCACGCGAACGACTGGCACACCGCCGCAGTGCCCGTTTTGTTGGACACGATCTACCGCGACGATCCGCTTCTACGCGACACTGCCAGCATTCTCACAATTCACAACATGGATTACCAAGGTCGCTTTTATCGCGGCCTCATCGATGTTTTGGGTGTGGGATTTGAGCACTTCAACATGCACGACCTGGAATGGAACGGCATGACGAATTTGCTCAAAGGCGGTTTGTACCACGCAACGCTCATCAACGCTGTAAGCAAGCGATATGCTTACGAAATTCGGACTCCAGAGTTTGGTCGTGGTTTGGAAGGCGTCATTCAAGATCGCGGCCGTGACGTTTGGGGCATTTTAAACGGCTCCGATCGCGAACAATGGAATCCCGAGTGCGATCGCCACATTCCCGCGAATTACTCAGAGGCTGATCTTTCAGGAAAATCCATTTGTAAACGGGCACTTCAGCGTGAAATGCACTTACCAGAATGGGATGTGCCGATCTTTGGTGTCGTCTCGCGACTGGTTCACCAAAAAGGTCTGGATGTGCTCGCCGACGTGCTGGATGAGGTTTTCACCTGGGACGTTCAAATGGTGCTTTTGGGTTCCGGCGAACGCTGGCTCGAAGAAAAATTCAAAGAATTTTCGCGCCGTTATCCGCAACGCTTTGCGTGTCACATTGGCTACAGCGATCCGCTGGCACACCGCATCGAAGCGGGCTCTGACTTTTTTGTGATGCCGTCGCGCTTTGAACCGTGCGGCCTAAACCAAATCTACAGCCTGGCGTACGGCACACCGCCGATCGTGCACGCGGTGGGCGGTTTAGATGACACCGTTATCAATTTCGATCCGCAAAACAATCGCGGCACCGGTTTCAAACTTTACGACTTAACCAAGCGGTCGCTCACCGACACACTGGGTTGGGCCAACGACACCTGGCACAACAACAAAGAAGCGCTAAAACAAATGAGAATTCGCGGCATGCGCGAACGCTTCAGCTGGGAAACCGCAGCCCAAACCTACGAATCGATGTACGAGGCAGCCATTCAAAAGAAGCGCCGACTCGCCTGACCCACCTTCATTCAAACACCATGAATTCAAATAGCTTTCGACCTGAAGTTTTGGCGCCAGTGGGTTCGCCCGACGCGCTTTACGTGGCTCTCGCAGCAGGGGCCGACGCGGTTTACGCCGGCTTGAGTGAGGGCTTTAATGCGCGAGCCAAAACCGCCGGCATTTCGCGCGCAGAATTAAAAAATGCTGTTCGAACCGTGCACTTACACGGCGCTCGCATTTAC
>JAZUEA010000414.1:0-8451 GCA_045639945.1 Myxococcota bacterium | reverse complement strand
TTGAGAGGCGGAAGTCATTCAAATGTCATGAACAATCTGCCCAGCCTGTCCAACGCCAACTTTAACCGCAGCACCAACATGGCTGCGCGGTCGGTTGAAATCCAAGGATTCCCGTCCAATAACGACTCGGGCGCCGGTTATTCATCCATTAGTGGCTCGCCCATTGCAGCGTTTGACTCGCCCTCCGTCAGCGGTTACTCGTCCATCAACGGAGCGGGCGGCTCATTCAATCTGCCGGGCAGTTCCCGCAACGGCATGCGCGCGCGTGGATACGGTGTAGGCCACAACCAAGGCAGCGCAACGGGCAACTTCGCAGCGTCAACGCGCTCCAATGCACCCAAAGCTCAAGAATCCGTCGCGGTTCCCGAAGCTTCCACGTGGGTGCGCGAACCGTCTCAGCCGCGTCGTCTCTCTCTCGCGCAGCGAATCGCGGCGGCCGAAAAGCAAATTCAGGCCGCACATGCAGCTGCGTCCGCTGCAGAATCCGCGTCAACTGCTCAAGCTGCAGCACCTGTTGAACCCGCGAAGCCGGTCAGCGCCTCAACTTCGCCCAACATCAACGAGCTTCCGCAGCAGATCACCGAAACCATGCCGCAAGGCACGCCGCTCCACTTGAGCATCAATCAAGATGCGCGCTTCAAGGACGAGTTCGGCATCATGCGACTCTTCTACGATGTCGCACGAACGTTCATGGTGACCAAAGATCTCCGTCCCGGTGAGCTGTTGGAGAACGACTGCAAGCTGCCGAGCACAGGCGACAACTTCCTTGGTGTGGCCAAGCGCGCCATCTACCAGACCATCACGTCGCGTGTCGAAGCGCACCTGCGCGGTCCAGTCGCCAACTTGGCGTCCACGCACCAGCTCGATCAGGGGTACAAGCTCCTCTGTTCGCGCATTGAAATCCTCATTCGCGTGTTGCACGCGGCAGACGAAGTCATTGGGCGCAAGCCTCCGGAGCGTGTCGTCATCGGCAACGTCGGTAGGCCCAAGATGCACCCCGATGAAGAGCAAGCCATGCTCGATATTGATGCCGCACTCAAGGGCGTCATCTCCGTCCGCGCACGCTAATTCCAATCACATTCCCACAAAAAGTTGCGCCGCCTAAGCGGCATGGAAGACGTATGCCCGCCAAACTTGAACCAAGAGTACTCAAAGGTTTCCGCGATTACCTGCCTGCAGTCATGCTCCCGAAGCAAGGGATGTTGGACCGCGTCGCGGAAGTGTTCCAGTCATTCGGCTTTGCCCCTCTCCAAACCCCGGCGTTGGAGTATTCCGATCTCTTGTTGGGCAAGTACGGCGACGAGGGAAACAAGCTCCTGTACCGTTTCCACGACAACGGAGACCGTGATGTTGCGCTCCGTTACGATCTGACTGTGCCGCTGGCGCGCGTGATCGGCATGAACAAGGGCTTGGCGTTACCCTTCAAACGCTATCAGATCGCCCCCGTGTGGCGTGCGGAGAACCCTGCACGCGGTCGATTCCGTGAGTTCGTGCAGTGTGATATCGACATCGTGGGCAGCAACAACCCAATGGCAGATGCCGAGTGCATGGCTGTGGGTGCTGCAGTTCTTGAGGCGCTTGGTGTGGAACGGTTCGTGCTCCGCGTCAACAACAGAAAGTTGCTGACGGCGTTGATGAACCGCCTGCAGATCTCCGACGGCGAGCCTCAGTTGGCGGTGCTTCGAACGCTGGATAAGCTCCCCAAGATCGGCAAGGATGCCGTCACGAAGCTGTTGCACACCGAAAACTCGCTCAATGATGAGCAGTGCGACGCGATCTTCGCGTTCCTCGCGCTCAAGCCCGAAGAGCTCGAAGCGTGGTGTGCCGGCGACCCGGTGGGTGAGTTGGGCGCTCGCGAGCTGAATCAGGTCTTGTCGTTGCTTGAGGCGCAGGGTCTACGCGGAAAAGTCGAGCTCGATCTCTCCATTGCTCGTGGCTTGGACTACTACACGGGCACAATCTACGAGACATTCTTGCTCGATCTTGAGTCCATTGGCTCCGTCATGTCCGGTGGTCGTTACGATACCCTCATTGGCATGTTCGGCGGTGAAGGTATCCCGGCGGTTGGCATCAGCTTGGGCGTAGACCGATTGTTCTCGGCGCTCACCGAACTCGGGTTGGTCCGTGAACAGCCGAGCCCGACTCAGGTGTTGGTCACGGTTTTCGATGCAGAGCACATCTCGCAGAGCTACGCCATCGCGAACGGACTCCGCAAGGCTGGCATCAAGGCCGAGGTCTACTTGGGTGAAGACAAGCTCAAGAAGCAGCTGAAGTACGCTGATCGCTACTCGATCCCCTACGTCGTGGTCCAAGGGCCTGACGAGTGCGAAGCTGGAGAGGTCACCTTTAAGGTCTTGGCAAAGGGTGAACAGAGCCGCATCTCGGTCGAAGGACTCGCAGTTCACGTTTCGAACCTGATCAAAGGCTGAGCAAAGCCCGTCAGTTCAGAACTCAACTTCGGTTGACCAGCCTCCTTTCTCTTTGGGAAGGAGGCTTTTTTATTGTCTGCGCTTCACCCCTTATCTCAAGCAAACGGGTCCACCGGCGTAAAGTTGAGACCCAAAGCGGCAACATTTAGAGTCAACCAGCGTCGAATCAAGACCAAATCAATCAAAAAAAGAGTCGAACAGCGTAAAGTCCATTTCTATACGTCAATGAAACAGAGCTCACCGTGGTTGAGCCGAATTTTTGAAGGCCATTAAATCGGGTCGACTGGCGTAAAGTCCATTTCTATACATTAATGAAACAGAGTTTACTGAGTGTGAAGCTGCTTTAAGTCGCTGATGGTGTGCAGTTGACGAAGGTTGAGTCGCTTTCATAAAGAGCAAGCTGTGCGCTCAACGAGACTTTTATCTTTTCTCACGATTCTTGATTGACTACTGAACAGAGAAGAGATCAAGAGCAGGTGAGTGAAGGTTAGGGCTCAACCGGACGTTGAATAAAAAAAGTTTGCATAAAAATGAACTTTTTATCGTTGTTCAGGTTTACAAATCCATTGGGTGCATTACCTTTATGGGGTCACGATGTTCCAAATGGATTTGGAGCACAGCTCTTTTAGCGTTTTGCGATAAACCTGCATCATTTGGTGGTGCACTTTTTAAAGGAGAATCCCATGGCTGCCGTTATGTCTTTCAGCATCCAGACGCTCCGCAACGAAGAGATCCTTGGTTTCTGCAACGAAGTCGAGGATAAGATCGAGAAGTTTGATCCAGTGGCGAGCGCTCAACCGTCAAAGGCTTTCCACGATGCCATTGATGCTTACAGCACGCAGCTCGATTTGGATCCAACCTTGCACTACAACGACATCGGTAAATCCAAAAAGTCGTTGGACCAGATGATCACGGGCTTGCACGCACACTTGAAAGCGCTCTTCAATTACCCTGAAGAGCAGGTTTCAGAAGCGGCCAAGTCCATTTGGACGGCCATTGATCAATACGGTTCTCCGAGCAAGCTCACCTTCACAGAGGCCTACAGCAAGCTTGGACGCTTGACGGCCACCCTCGAAGGGCTTGAGGCTGACCTGTTGACGACCACGCACGTTGAAGGTTGGGTCCGTGAGATCCGAGTTCGCTTTGACAAGTTCGTCACTTTGGTCGATAAGTACGGCAGTGAACGCGCCGCCATGATCCCTGGTCGCACGCAAGCTCTGCGCAAATCCCTGTGCGACACCTGGCGCCCGCTGTGTAACTACATCAACAGCTTGGCAACAGTCAGTCCCTCAGCGGAATTGGAAGAGCTCATCGACACGTTGAACAGCCGCATTCTCTCCAAGAAGAATGCACTGAAGCAGCGCAAGTCCGCAAAGAACAGCGCCGCTTCTGCGTGCGACTCCGTTTCAGAGTCCATCTGATCACTCAGGTTGTGCGTCTCACAAAGGCGCACGCCTCAGCAGCCGTTTCCCCATCAAGGCTCAACGCCGGTTGTCTCAAGAGGTTGCTCTTTCGGTTGTAGACTCAACCGGAGCAACCTCTTTTGCTTTAGGGCATGGCTTAACAGCTGTTGCGCATTTGGCTCACAGCACAGTCGTTAAGCTGAAGACTCAACCGGAGTTTGCTCTTCAACTTTTACTGCAAGGTCAGGAATTTTACGTGGTTGTGGTCAGAGCGCTGTCATCAAGCTCTGGAGCCCATTCAGGAAGGGTCTTATTTGGAGAGCAAAACGTGGTTGCGTGCCAAGCGATTGCACACGGCGCGGGCGAGCTCGGAGATGGTGCAACCGCTGCCTAACACCGGAACGACCAGGCGACCACTCGACACGGCGCATTGCGCGTACGCATCACTGATGGCGCCATCTACGGTTTGACGGCTCCAGGTCACCACCACATCGGCACCTTCAACGCGTGCAGCAATGCGAGCCGTTTGCAACGGTTCATCGGTCTGGACCAACCGCAGTTCAACGCCTTGACCTTGTGACAAGTCTCTCAACTTATCCTGGCAATCTTCGTCACCACCAACGATGAGAAGGCGCTTGACACCTGCCCAGCCGCACTCCTGAACCATGCGGATGAACCAGCGACGGTCCGGATCGCCATGACAAACCTCGCACTCTTTGTCGTCGTCCACGCGCAGCGGCACAAGTTCGTCGCGTTTGGTCACGCTGTGGCAGATGGGGTGCGCACAAGTCTTGCGAAGGCGTTGCGTCACCAGCTGTTCAACCTGCGCCGCATCGATCTGGCGAATGGCTCGAAGCAGGGCAGTGCCCGAGGTCTTGTCATCAAAGAGACTCGCGAGCAGCAAAAGTTGCTGAGCTGGATCGGTAAGGCCGAGACTTTGCAGGAGTGAAGGGAGCGTCTGCGCCGTGTGGTTGGAGCGCTCAAGCTCAAGAGCGCGAGCCCTCCACGCGATCTCTCGCTTGGTGGCGTTCTCTAAGTCATCAATCAGCTGCTTAACCTGTGAGCTTTGCTCTGCTTGAGCCGCCGACTCTTTCGCCTGAAGGAGCGCCTCTTGCAGTTCAGCGCAGGTCTGTTCGAGTGTTTGTAACTCGTCCTTCTGCGCCTGAACCCGACGGCGAAGCGTGGCGCGATCGAGTTGCAGCTCAATGGTCTCGTCATAGAGCGCATCGGCGCGGGCTTTCTGGCTGCGAGCGTCTTCCAACTCTTGCTTGAGTGAAGCGATCTCCGCGTTCTTGCTGGCAATCGTGTTCTGAAGCTCTGCGATTTTTGCAATGCCAGCGTCCGCCTCAGCTCTAAAGCTCTGCTTCAGCGCCTCAGCTTCTGCCAACCGACGGTCTAAGTGTTCCTCGGTCAACGTGCGCGCGCGCTGAGGTGCAAGGCTACCTTCAAGCTTCGGCAGGTGTGCTTCGAGCAACTCTGCGAATGTGCCGCCCTTTTGAGCGGCTTTGCGGATCTGTTGTGGTGTTCTGATTGCCGGGTTGTCGGTGTGCAGCTGTGCTTGCGGAATGGGTTTGGGAGCCGCTTTCGGCAGTTCAGGCGGCGGCGCAGGCTGTCTCTTTAGGACTCTACGCGCGGTATTCGCCACATCTGCACGAATGGTATCCCCGCTTTTCACGGTCGGACACCCATTCTTGTGCAACCAGTCAAGAACTTCCTGCTCGCTGAGACCCAGCTCAACGGCGAGTTTGTAGGCTTTAACTTTCAAAGGGGAGGCCTTTCAGACCAATTTAAGAAGCTTGATTCACCTGCAACCCTGATCACGGCGCTGTTGGTGATCGCGCGCGCTCATCAGAGGGGTGACAATGCAGCGACTCATGTTGTCACAGAGGCGGAGACCGACCAACGCTGAGCGCGGTGCTTTCGCGCTCGTCAGCGTGGACTCTGCAGTCTCTGCATACGCGTCTGTGAGTGTCGCTTGGTGAGTCGACGCCCCAACGACCAGGGCGTGCTCCACATAAGAAGCAGGCAACGAGAATTCGAACTCACCTGAGAGCTCGCTCGTGCTCAACGGAGTATCCGTGGTCAATCCGCCGGGCGTTTGCAGCGACAGCGTCGACGACCAACGGTCTGTGACAAACAGCTGCGCCCGCTCGAACCCAGCAGGTGCACTCGCTTGGAGCTGAACTTTCACGGATTCATCGCTCACGCAGGTCACAGTGGGCTTGGCTTGAAGCGTGGGCGCCTCAGAGCTTGCGTGTATAACTGTGCGCGTGATCTCTTGGAACGGCGTATCATCCGGCGCAGGCTCTCGGCGAATCACAACGGGAATGAGTCCCTCTGCATCCTGGACGGGGAAGTTACAGTGCCAAGTGCGGCGACCACCGCCTTCGGTTAAGCCACAATTCGCGGTGTCGAACCCTTCAGAGCGCGCATCCCACGTGGCTTTTTCGCTGCCAATCGAGATGCTGAGCAGATCGGGCGACCACAGATTGATGTCTTCGCTGAACCGCACGCTCCACTCTGTGTCACTTTCGCTCCAGTCGAACTCACTTTCGGTTGAAGGTTGACGTTCTCCCACCAGTCGCTTCGCCGTTGTGAGGCTCAAGTTGCCTTGCTCATCAAAGTGAAACAGAGGCGCTCGGTCCAACCCTTGGAAGGTTTCTTCGGGCGAGTCGAGCAACTTGAGGATGGTGGGGGTGATGTCTGTGAGCTCGATCGGCGTTGCCTTAAAGGCACTGTGCAGGTACTGCGGGAAATGACGGCTCACCACCATGAACGGGATGGACATGGTCGCGTTGTTGAGATCTCCCTGCAGCGCCATGGCTTGATCGTCCTCCGCGGCAAAGCGGTGAGGCGTCTGCAAAAAGAGGATGAGATCGCCGTAACGACCACCCTGATCAAGCGTTTGGAAGCGCGCAAATTTGTCGATGACCCTCTGCTTGCGCGCTGAGGACAGGGACTTTTCGAGCGCGTGGTTCCAATTGAAGCTGTAGGTTGTGGAGTCAACCGTCTGATACGCGGCAAGTGCAAAGATGCCGTCTGCACTCGACGAGTCATAGCTCTTGGCCGCTTGAGCCAAGCAGTTGCGCTGACGGTATTCGAGCGGCTTCAATCCCAATGGTGCTCTGCGCACATACAGCTGCGCGCTTGCACCACTCATAGCAACGGCAATGTTTCCCGACTGATAAGCCTCGACCAATGTGCTCTGGCAGGGCTCTTCAACGGCGTGGAACACCTGCTGCATGAGCACGTCTTCGGAGTACGCCTGGCCACCTTTGGTCTCAGTGACGCCGGCTGTTCCCACGAACAAGATGGTGGTGTCAGCAAAAGACTGTTCGTGAGCCTTTGAATAGGCTTTGAGGATCTTCCAGAGCTCGTGGTCGAGGGACTTGAGTGCTTCGCGTTGAAGAACCGCAAGATCATTGGGAAGGCCTGAGCACCATTGACTGTACGGCTGACAGGTTGTGAGCTTGGGTTCACGGAAGGTGAGCACCGTTAAATCGGGAATGTTGTCCTGTGTAAGCGTGCGGAACGCTGCGCCGCGCACCGATCGGTTGACCATGGGCACGACGGACGACGCAACTTTGCCCGGAGTTAAGGACAAAATGTCGGCAGAGGGCTTTTCCGCAAGGAACGAGACCGTTGCTCCCGTAAAGAATGGCGTGAACACAGCGGTGCTGGTCTTCGCTTTTCCCAGTCGCTCGAACAACGTGGGTTGTGTGAGAAGCTGTGCAGCGAGTGGAGCCGCGCTCTTTGACGTGTTTTGCGGATGCGTTTGGCCCAGATCGTAGTAAACCCGGCTCAACGTAAGAGGCGATGCGAAGTCGTAGAACTGCATCGGACCTTGTGAGTTCTGGGCAAAAAAGCGGGTGGCTGGCAAGCCGTGGTCGTAGGTTCCCGTGAGCAAGCTGGCAAACGCGGGAAGCGCAGTTGCTGGGAGAACCGATTCCGCCGATGAAGCCGTGACCAGATCGAAACCTTCGTCGCCCAGAAATGCGAGACCGGAGTGCCATTCAGGCGAGTACTCCGCGAGTTTGAGCTCTGAGAGGTAATCCTCAAGCACGTCTCGTCGAAGTCCATCGGCGATGATCAAGATCACCGGGTGTTTGGCGGAGACTGGACCGGCGTTGTCGCCAGACTCATTGGTTGAGGTTCCCGCCTCGGTGGCAGTTGAAGAGGTAACTTGCGGCTGCTCTTGATGAACTCGCCGATAACCGACGGTGGTACAGGCGGTGAGGAAGAGCAGAGGACAGATGCGGAGGAGCGACGTCACGGGATCTCTTTTGTAAAAGAAAGGGGCCGATTCTACTTCGCTGTGCGTGAAAAGAAAGCGCCGAGGTAAAAAAAAAGCCTCACCGAAATTCGATGAGGCTTTGTGAGGCGACGAGCGGATTTGAACCGCTGAGTGGAGGTTTTGCAGACCTCTGCCTTACCACTTGGCTACGTCGCCATAAAACGTCTAAAAACTTCATTGGAATTCGATGAGGTTTTTGAGAGGCGACGAGCGGATTTGAACCGCTGAGTGGAGGTTTTGCAGACCTCTGCCTTACCACTTGGCTACGTCGCCATGACGTGAGGCAGCTTCTACGCTTGTTCACAAAGTCGGAGGCCAAGCGGGC
>JAZUEA010000413.1:0-6140 GCA_045639945.1 Myxococcota bacterium | reverse complement strand
TGAGAATCTTTGATTGTAATATTCGCAACGCCTTGATGAGCATCAAATCGACTAAACGATACATGATCTAACGTAATGTTTTTACAGAAGTTTGTACCCATTACGCCCCAAAGATCTGTGTTCAAAATATCTGTCACTTGATCACAGTTTTGATAAGTCAAATTGATAGTATGAGTTGCACTTAAATCATACGAACCCATTTTTACTTCTGTTCCACCGCTGCCGATGGTTGGATAGATTTTGTGTCCAGAAAAAGAACTGTTTTTGATTGTAATATTCGCAGCATAACGAGTGACAATAAAACCAGAATACGGTGCACCCGACTCGCCTTCTCCTGTGATTTTATGGGTAATACCATCCACAATCACATTTGAGCGTTCAATTCGAATGCCACGATCATAGTAGGTGTATTCCATGGGTTTATTGTTTGCAATTGTTGTGAACGTTCCGCCACGCAGAGTTAATTCTTCATCATCAGCCGCGTAAGCCAAGGCCATGGTTACGTTTTCGTAATTCCATAGAATTGGTGTTGATGGATCAACAGAGCCATCTTCGTGAACCAAAATCGCTTCCTGTTGTGTCGTTCCATCATTTTGATTTCCACCCACTCTGACATACTGTTTGGGAGCGTTGGCATCCTCAATGCGCAAAACAGACTTTCGGTCTAATGTAATACCAATATTTGACTGACCTTGTTTAAGCGTCATGGGTTCATTTGGACAAGTGCGCCAAGAATCTTGAGAAATCACACAATTGACCGGCGTGTAAGATTGCACAATAAAAACAACTTTATTGCGTTCTTCCAAACTGATTTCAGTGTCATCAATAATAAATTCCGCACCTGTCCAATCTGTATCTGTCTTGATGACTGCCGGATTCTCAATTTGACCAATGTAATACTTGGCATTCGGATTCGCACGCACTGGTAAATGGTGTTCATTCGCGTATTCGTGCGCCAATCGAATGGCTTCCATATCATTGGTTCGGCCATCACCAACAGCGCCATACCATTTGTAAGTCACGAATGTGCCATCATTTTCAAAATCCATGATGCCTGCATCTAAAATTCCACAATCTTGCAAAGCAGCATCGGAAGAAACAGTATTGGAAGAGTCATCTTCACAAGCAGACACAGCAAAAGCAGTCATCAAAATCATTGCGGATAGAGATTTGAAATACATGTTTCCCCCTTTCATGGAACATCTGAGGAAGTTTGAAGAAAATGGATGGAATCTCAAGAGACTAGATGAGCTCAGAACAATGCACTTATGGACAACGATGTTTCACACCAAACTCATCCGCATGAGCTTTAAACGCTTCATTCGTCATCATCTGGCAGAAATTCTTTTGAGAAATCGAAGTCCTACGCAGCATATTCTTGAATTGCTTCACATTTGACAGATCCAAATTGAGCAATTGATTAAACGACGAAGCACCATCAAGGAATTCGCTCAAATCTAGCACTTTCGATGTATCAAACGACAGCGATTGATTGAATGCAGATGCGCTATCTAACATTTGCGCCATCGTTTTGACTTTTGATGTATCAAACTTGAGTGTTCGATTAAACGAGGTCGCACCTGCAAACATCTGGCTCATGTCTGCAACGTCTGAAGTATCAAAGTAAATCGGCTGATTGAAAGACTTTGCACCATAAAACATGGCATGCATGTCGTTCACATGAGTCGTGTCAAAGTTTACAGGCTCGTTAAAATCAGGCGTTTCATAGAACATTTCGCGACAAGTACTCAGCTTAGACGCATCCGGAATGTCCAATTTGGGCAATTTGCGAAGCGATGTTTGTGCAAACGCGCCGTGCGTTAATCCCACAGGGCCAAACGAAACGACCTCTTTCAAACCGACATACGGCAATGCATTTTCCGCATTTTCATTGTTGTCGACAGCTTTCACAGCTCCGCCAAATCCAATGTATTCACCAAGCAGCTTAATGTGATATGTGCCAGATTTTTGATACTTGTGTTCGAGCGGTGTGGAACCACTTAAAACAGGCTGTTTTGCAAGGTCAGTCTCTTTGGATTCATCGCCCCAAAGAATGCGCACGCTGTAGTGACCGTTTTTTGCAAGCGGCAGTTTGACCACGTTGCCAGTCTTTTCAGAAACTTCCCAAATCGTTTCAAAGACTTTCGAGCTGCAGCGTCCATCATTTCGGCAGAACATGCCATCAACAGCACTGTGATTTGGACACATTTCATCGCTCTTACAGCGATCTACACAAACGCCTTTTAAGCAATGACCAGACTTACAACTGATGTGTGTATCACACTGATCACCTTTTTTTAGCGTTCGAACAGCCTTTTGAAGCTCGACACCATCCGTAGAAACGACAGCGGATTTTTGACAGCCAAAAGTTGTGAAAGCAGCGATGAAAACTGTTGCGAGCCTCGAAAAACGCATGTCCAACCTCCATTCATCAAACGGCGGTCAGTTTAAATGAATTGAATTGGAAAGACGCAGAAATCTTTAGAAACACAAGCAGCAGGCACAAAAAAAGCCCCCTAGAGCGAATCCAGGAGGCTTTGAGCTCGCGAAAGCTACGCGATCAGTGGCGCCACGGAGCACCCGGAACGTACATGTGCTGGACGTAGTCGATGACCTGGCGATCAGAGTGGAAGCCAGGCGTAATCGACGCGATGGCGCTCTTCATCATCTCGATCCACTTGTGCGGAATGCCGTTCGCATCCTGGTTGTAGTACGTGGGGATAACGGCGTCTTCCAACAAAGTGTAGAGCGAGTCGGCGTCGGCGGCATCTTGAATGGCTTGAGTCGGGTACTTGCGCGGTTCGCCGATGACCCAGCCGTTGTTGCCGTTGTAGCCTTCCGGCCACCAACCATCGGAGATGGAGAGGTTGAGCGCGCCGTTCATGCCGGCCTTCATACCGCTCGTACCACTCGCCTCTTTCGGACGGACCGGGTTGTTCAGCCAGACATCGACGCCGCGAGTGAGAGCGCGACCGAGCTCGATGTCGTAGTTTTCGACCAAGATCATGCGGCCTTCGAGTTCGGGCAACATGCTCGCTTCGTAGATCTGGCGGATGAAGGCCTTGCCGGGCTCGTCAGCCGGGTGGGCTTTACCTGCGTAGATGAACTGCACCGGGCCCTTCGCCGAAGCGAGGATCGAGAACAAGCGGCGCATGTCGGAGATGAGCAACGTAGCGCGCTTGTAAGTGGCGAAACGACGAGCAAAACCGATGGTCAACGCATCAGGATTGAGCTTGTCCTGCCAAGGCTGCATGCCCAAACGCTCACGACGAGCGTTCTCACGGGTGCGAACCAAATCGAACAGGCGAAGCTTGTTTTCCTTGTGAACAGCCCAGATCTTCTCGTCCGGCACCTTGGAAATGGTGTTCCACGTCTCGTGATCACTTGGTGGACGAGCGCGGAAGCCCTCAGGCATGTATTGCTTCAAGAGTTCGTACAAGTTGGGCGCTTGCCAGCTCGGCGCGTGCACACCATTGGTGACGTGAGAAATCGGCGTTTCAGTAAGCGGAATGGACGGCCAGAAACGAGAGAACATCTCGCGAGAGACTTCTCCGTGCAAAGCCGCCACGCCGTTCGCACGACCACAAGTGCGGAGCGCCAAAAGCGTCATGTTGAACAAGGCGTTCTGATCGGACTCGTCAACCCAGTGACCAAGCTCGAGCACGTCTTCACGCGTCAAACCAAGCTCACGACCGAACCACTGCAAGTTGTACCAGCAGAAGTTGGCCTCGAAACGATCGTGTCCCGCTTCAACCGGCGTGTGCGTGGTGAAGACTGAAGAATCCTTGAGCTTCTCAATCGCCTTGTAGAGAGCGGCTTTGCAAGCCTGGTGGCGTGCTTCACCCTGCAAATCATCGGACGGCCGCTCGAATACTTCGCGGATGCGCTCCAAAGTAAGGAACGACGCGTGACCTTCGTTGAGGTGGAAGACCTGCGGATCGATGCCCATGGCACGCAAAGCGCGAACGCCGCCCACGCCCAAAACCAATTCCTGACGAATACGGTTTTCAGAGCCACCACCGTAGAGGTAACCCGTAATGCCGCGGAAATCTTCGTCATTTTCCGGAATATCGGTGTCGAGCAAGTAAAGAACGACACGACCGACCTTGAGCGACCAAACCTGGCAGTAGCAGGTACGATCGGCGATCGGCACAGCAACCTTGAGATCGTTGCCCTGAGCATCCTTCACGCGAAGGGTCGGGTTCTGATCAAAGTCGTAACGCGAGCTGTGAGCGCCTTGGTGGCCCTTTGCATCAAGCGTTTGGTGAATGTAACCGTAACGGTACAACATGCCCACGGCCACAAAGTTGAGGCCCAAGTCAGAGGCGCTCTTAACGTGGTCGCCAGCGAGAATGCCCAAACCGCCGGAGTAAATGTGGACCGACTCGTGCAAACCGAACTCGGCGCTGAAGTACGCAATCGGGCGGCGAAGCGGCCGGCCAGCGATGTCGTGCCAAGTATCCGTTGCACCCAAATAGGCCGCGCGCGCAGCTTCAAGATGCTCGAAAGCGTCGAGCAACTCGGGGGTCATGCGATCAACAATGGACTCGCCCAGTTCGGCCATGCAAGCAACGGGGTTGTGCTCCGTGCTCTTCCAAAGTGCCTCGCCGCAAAGCTCAGCCCAAAAAGGCGCACCCTCAGATCGCCACGACCACCAAAGATCGTGAGCGAATTCATCGAGCCGCGTGTAAAGCTCGCTCATAGTATTCCTTCCAACTGAAAAGCGGCCGGCTATATATCAGACCCGCTGCCGGTGAACCACTGATTTTCACGATATTTGGCTTGCAAAACTGACTATATATATATGGTCCAAACAAAATGCTGCCGATGTACAAAATCGGGCATATCGATTTCATAAAAACGGTTACAAGCTGTCACCGAAATCAACCGATTCACACCTAGACAAACAAGTCGCTCGTCCTTAGCGTCTCACGTCTTGCGAATCGTAACTGTCACGTGATAGGCTACACCGCTTTGCTGTGCGGTATGTTCGGCAAGGAATTGCCGAGGAAAATAAGAGGAAATGCGCCAATCACCGTATAAAACCATCCTGATCTGGATCATCCTTTTAGGCTGCTTTTTCGTCTTCTACCGAATCATGCCCGGCGCCAATCAAAAAAGCATTGAGCGCTCGTGGGACGAATTCATTGGCATGGTCGATGACGGTAAGGTGAAATCGCTCACCGTCGATGGTGCAGAAATTCAAGGCGTTCTCAAAGAAAACAACGAAGCCTTCGTAGTTTACGGCCCCATCGGCGAAGATCTGCAGAGCAAACTCGCCAACCAAGCCAAGTCGGATCCGGATTTCAAATTCAAGTACCAGCCAGAAGAAAAAGAGTCGTTTTTACAAACGTTACTCGTTTCGTGGCTCCCCATGCTGGTGCTGCTCGTCCTCTTCTTCTTCTTTATGAGGCAGATTCAAGGCGGCAACAGCAAAGCCATGAGCTTTGGCCGTAGTCGTGCGCGCTTGCTGAACGAGTCGAGTAAAAAAGTCACATTTGCAGACGTTGCAGGTGTTGAAGAAGCCAAAGAGGAACTCCAGGAAATTGTTCAATTTTTGAAAGATCCCAAAAAATTCACGCGTCTGGGTGGCCGAATTCCCAAGGGCGTTTTGCTAATGGGACCTCCTGGAACCGGAAAAACGCTTTTAGCCCGCGGTGTTGCAGGTGAAGCCGGCGTTCCTTTCTTTAGTATTTCCGGCTCTGACTTTGTTGAAATGTTCGTAGGTGTGGGTGCAAGCCGCGTGCGCGATTTGTTCGAACAAGGCAAAAAGAACGCGCCGTGCATTATCTTCATCGACGAAATCGACGCAGTGGGCCGCCATCGTGGTGCTGGTTTAGGCGGTGGACACGATGAACGTGAGCAAACCCTGAACCAACTTTTGGTTGAAATGGACGGCTTCGAATCGAATGACGGCGTTATTCTCATCGCCGCCACCAACCGTCCAGACGTTTTGGATCCCGCGCTCATGCGCCCCGGCCGTTTCGATCGCCGCGTGGTGGTCAATAATCCCGACGTGCGCGGCCGTGAACAAATCCTGCAAGTTCACACTAAAAAAGTGCCCACCGCTGATGAAGTCGATTTAGGCGTCATCGCGCGCGGTACACCCGGATTTTCCGGCGCCGACTTGGAAAACCTGG
>JAZUEA010000412.1:0-13333 GCA_045639945.1 Myxococcota bacterium | reverse complement strand
AACGCCATTCGCAGCTCAGCCATTGGTTCCACCATTCAAATCACGCTCAACACGCGCGAAACGCCTGGTCCAAAATCGCCGTGGTGCTGGAACTACAAGTTGCCGCTCAATTGGCAATTAAAGCCGCTCGAAAACTGCCGTTGGGTCGAAATCAGCATTCATTCGCCTGTTCAATGCTCGCCGTCCGACCTCCAGCAACTTCAGGGGAATCTCACAAACGCGAGCGCAACGGTGCGAGCCCTTGGTCGGTTCTTGCCCATGATCGCCAACACCGTTCGAAAGTTAGGCGGTGATCTGTGGCTCACCACTTCGCAAAGCCAAGGCACCTGTATCAAATTCACACTTCCCACACGTGTTGCGCAAAAACGTGACGCCGCTCTCGCCTTTTGGCAGTGAGATCACGCATGGAATCAGGTCATCAACCCGTTGTAATCCTGACGTTTCGTGCCGCAGCCATCAAAAAAGACATGCTCCTTCAAGGCTTAAATCGCCTGATGGAATTGCCCAAAGATCTGCGCACAGAAGTCATGCTCGGCTACCGCCGCAAAGATGAGCATCTCGTTTTGGTCGTTGAAGCCGGCCAACAAAAGAGTGATTTCGGCGCACTCATTTCAAACGTGCTCCAACAACCAGGTAGCGAGCTTTGCGAATTGCAGCCGAGCGTTCTCTCACCGGTTGAGATTCTCGCGGCCAAGCAAAAAGCGCTCAGCACATGTGATGCGTCCGTTGTCGTCACGTATCCGCTGCAAGCCATCTCAAAAATGCGCTCACTCATCGAAGCAAAGCGTGAGCGACAATCGTTGGCGCGCATTCCCACCAATCAAACGGTCAGTTACCGCATTTTGGGAAACGGAACCGGCGTAACGCGCGGCGTCAACAACGACGAACTCGTCATCGAAACCAACAACAAGCTTCCCCCCGTTGGTTGCGAAATCCTTTTGGAATACACGGTCGGCGACGCCATGCCCACACGCGGCATTGTGCAAGTGATTCGCCAAAACGAGTTACAAAAGAGCTTCGTCTGCAAAATTCCGCAAAGCGCCGAACAAAGCGGAGACGACGTCGCAGAAGATAAACGCGCTCTCCGCATTCGTTTTCAGACCATCGAAGAAGTGGCGCGCGAATACCGCAACAACATTTCCTACGGCGGATTGTTTGTGCCCACCGAGCAAGCGTTGAAAGTGTCCGAATCTGCAACGCTTTTGCTCACCCTACCAGATGGAGAGCGCATTCGGCTCGCGTCTCAGGTCGTCTACATTGTGACCCCCGAGCAAGCGCAAACGAATCAAAGCCTCCCTGGTTGCGGACTCCAGTTTCAATTGCCGCCAAGCGCCAAGGAAATCTTTCAAAAGTACCTTGACCGAGCGCCCGCGCCTCAAGTCATCAGTGCGATTGCACAAACCGACAAAGTGCCGCAGCTCTCAGAAATTACGGAGAGCATGCCCGGCACAGGTGAAGACCCTTCAGAAATTACGGAGCCCACGCCCAAAGTTGAAACGACGCCGTCCGAGCCGTTGTTAAAGGCAAGTCTCGAGTTTTACGCGTCGTCTCCCAATGAGGAGCAGGTCGAAACGGAGCGGGAACGCCTTCGTGTTAAAACCATGTCGTCGCAATCACAGATGCCGGCGGTGCGTATCAACACGCATGAACCCGCTCCAATCCCTGTGGATGCGCCCATTATGATGGTGACGCCCACCAATACATTCTCAGTGCCACCTGCCCCTGAGTTGTCTTCGATTGAAGCAGCGCCAACATGCGCTGTTCCTAGTTTTCCGCCGCCTGCTCCAACGCCGATAGACTTTGTTCAAAGTCTGCCGGAGACGTCTTCACCCAAGTTAGTGCCTGATGACTTCTGTGAAGAGGCGTCGCTTTTCGATCAAATGCTGCCGTTTGATCATACGTTAAGCGCCGCTCCACAGCCGACGAGCGCGGACATCGAGTTAGAAGAGCTCGAAGCGCAGTTAAACAGCATTGCAGCACAATTGGTGTCGCACGAATCCGCGTCCAAGTTGGGAACTTCAGAGCCTGTGTTGCATGCTTCTGAGCAGTGGGAACACTTAGCAATTCCGCAAACTGCGCCATTTGCGCCGCAAGATCAGGCTATCGTAAGAGCAGCTGGGTCGTCTCGCGCGCCGATTGAGCCTTTTGCAATTACGGATGCGCTGCCCAACGCTGAAAAAGCGTCGACCTATCAAATGGAAGCTCCCAGCGCCAATCCGTCAAGTGATGTAGAGCCACCAAAGACAGCAGATTACTTCTCTGCTACCAAGGTTCCGCGTGCGTTTAATCAGAGACAAACGGGTGATTTGCCAAAGTTGCCCTCGTTGTTTACGCAAAAAACGACCGAAAGCACGCCTCCGCCGCCGTTGAATCCGCCAACCTCGGCGCCACCGCCGCTTCCGCCACAGTTGAATGCCAAACCACGCACGCAAAACCCTGTTTCTAAAGCACCCAAGATGCGTCCACTTACGGGTGGGCTGCCTCCGCTGCCGCAGATCATGCCATTAAAGCAAGAAATGGATGTCAATAAGACAACCATTGTGCTTTTAGCGCCGCGTGAACCCTTCTGGCGTGCCTTTAAACGGCAGCTCACATCAAAAGGCATCGAAGTCCTACAGATCGAATCGGTCGATCAATGGATTTCGTCGCTTCGCAGCAATTTGATTGTGTGTGATCCAGTTTTAAAAGAGAGCTTTGATAAGCATAAAAAGCTCCCTGAAGAGGCGCAAATCATTGTGGTCGAAGAGTTGCAGGGCGTTTTTTCAAAAAGTCAGGGCGTCCAATCAATTTGTGACCGCATCATCGCAATGGAAAGCAAGCGCAAGTGACTGCGCTCAGTTCAATTTGGAAATTTCTTCAAGACTCCTACCTTTATTGGCATAGCGTCCCTTTTTACAAACTACCAACCCCATGGGAAGGAGAGCTCAGTTCAGACCTGGACCGAGCGGCAGAAGGTGATCTGCAAGCGCTTCAAAAGGTGGAGTCGCACTTTCAACATGTGGAGTGGCCTCAGGATTTGCCGCTCTGCCCTGCCCGCCCTTGCGTAAAGCGCATTGCGCCGCGTGTAAAGGGTCGCAAATTAGATCAGATCAATGCTTTTTTAAGCGCGAGCCTGGACCGCATACCACCCAATACGCGTCGCATTGTGGATTGGTGCTCAGGTAAAAGTCACTTAGGCCGTCTCGCAGCCAAAGAGCTGAATCTTCCTTTGTTGGCGCTCGAAATCGATCCGGAATTGTGCCGTGCTGGTGAAGAAGAAGCGCGCGTCGCCGGTGTAAAGGCCACTTTCAAATGTGTGTCTGTGTTATCGCAAGAGGTGCCCAACCTTTTACAAGAGGGAGATTTTGTCATTGCACTTCATGCTTGCGGTGGCCTGCATGCAGCACTCATCGAAGCAGCCGCGAAACGTCCCATTGAAGGACTAGCGTTGGCGCCTTGCTGTTATAATCGGCCTGGCAACCTGCTTGGAAAGCCGCTTTCAAATGAGGGTCGCGCTCTCAACTTTGAACTTTGTGATACTGATTTAGATTTAATTCACAGAGAAGACACAGTTGCCCACGAGCGCGAAAAGAGAACATGTCTCAAAGACCGTCAAACCCGTCTTTCATTTGATGCCTGGCAGCGAGCAGGTCGTGGAAACGACGAATACTATCCGGTAAAGGCAATTCCTAAAGAGGTGTTAAACCTTCCCTTTGGTGAAAGGCTTGAATGGCTGGCACAAAGAGAGGGATTTCAAACAGAAAATTGGCCTTCAAAAGATGCGTATGAGGCAATTGGTGTTCAAAATCTCAAACGCATAGAAATGAGAGAGGTCATTCGAAACAAGTTTCGCAGAGCCCTTGAGTTGGCTTGTCTCTTTGACCGAAAAGCTGCGCTTGAAGATGCAGGTTATACGGTTGATCTCTCATTGTTCTGCCCTTCTCAAATCACACCCAGAAACGCTTTACTGTTTGCCACGCACTAATATAGGTGTTTTATGAGCATATTCACAGCGCCTGCCGCTCTGTTTAAGAGTGCCCATGTCCTTTCACAGGATAAAAAGCTTTTAGCCTTAGCAATGGTTCCCTCTTTGGTCACATTTATTCTGTCGATCATCACAATGGTTGCGGCTTTTATGTTTGGTCCCGACCTGATCGCACTTGTTGTAAAGGAACCAGAATCTGGATTTCTCTCAGGACTATGGGTTGCCTTTGCTTGGATTTTTAGAATTGCCGCATCCCTACTGTTTGTTGTGGCCATGCCGTTTTTGGTCATGCTCATCGGCTTTCCCCTTGCCTCTCCGCTCGCTGAAAAGCTGGACTCAAAATTAGGTGGCGAGGAAATCGAAGTTAAAAACAGCATTTCGATCATGATATGGAACACCATCGGCATTGCGATTTTAGGCATTGTTGGTGCTTTGTTCTTTTGGCTCTTAGGATTAATCCCCGGCCTCGCTGTGATCACAGTGCCTTTTGTCACATTTATCTGGACTCCACTCTTGTTGGTGTTCGATGTCATCGATCCTACGCTCTCTCGACGTCAGATGACCTTTCGAAACAAACTCAAATTCTTTCGCTCAAACTTATTGACGCTCTGGGTACTCGGCGCCCTCTCGACTCTCCTCTTATCGATTCCCGTCTTAAACTTAATTGGCCTCCCCATTACCATGGCTATGGGCGCCATCACCGTTCGTGACATTGAAAACAAATCAATCTAACACCGCTTTTTAACCTCGATCTCTCCCTTCAAATCGTTTTGAAACGCCTTTCAAATTCTTAAAAGACCACTCAAAAAAGTTTGAAACTGCATTTCAAACGCGCAAAGCCATCTCAAACTGGTTTGAAACTGCATTTCAAACGTGAAAAGCACTTTCAAACTGTTTTGAAACTGCTCCGCAGATACAATTTGAAGTTTCAAACTATTTTGAGACAACAAAACCGATACAATTCAGAGTTTCAAACTGGTTTGAAACCGCATTTCAAACGTGAAAAGCACTTTCAAACTGTTTTGAGATTCTACTCGAACCGTGAAAAGCACTTTCAAACTTTTTTGAGCTCGCTTTCACCGCCTTAAAAGCCAAGACCTACAAAGTAAAAGACTGCTTTTAAGCAGCGTTTTGAACCAACACATCTGATTCAAAAGTGCTTTTCAAACGTGATTTGAGCTTTCAAATCGATTGTGAAAACTCTTTTTTAAATGGATTTGAGGCGAGGAATGAGAGGTTAGGTGGGATTACTTGAGGAGGGAGCGGTCGTAATCCGCCGGGGGCTCGAAACCAAGGAGTTCCATGACCGTTGCTGCAACGTTGGACAGGCCAGGATGATCCACGGTTGCCGCCAAGGTAGACGGAATCTGGTGGTGCGGATCGAAGAGAACGGACGGCACAGGATTGAGGGTGTGGCTCGTCTTGGGCACGATGCGGCCATCTGCCATCTTGAAGGAGCCATCCTTCTTGTGCTCGTACATTTCATCGCAGTTGCCGTGGTCTGCCGTGACGAAAGCGACACCATGTGCCTTTTCAATCGCCGCAAGAATTCTTGCGAGGCACAGATCCACAGCTTCCATGGCCACAATTGCGGCTTCAAGTGAGCCCGTGTGTCCCACCATATCGCCGTTTGCAAAGTTGACACGCAGCGCCCGATATTTGCCACTCTCGATTGCTTCGATGAGAGCGTCACACACCTCTGCTGCCTTCATCCAAGGACGCTGTTCAAAGGGAACATTGTCACTCTTGATCTCGACGTACGTTTCCAAGTTGTCGTCAAAGCGGCCGGTGCGGTTGCCATTCCAGAAGTAAGTGACGTGTCCAAACTTTTGGGTTTCGGCAATTGCGAACTGCGAAACGCCGTTGCGCGCGAGGTATTCGCCCTGCGTGCGGTCGATCGCGGGCGGCTCAACAAGGAAGTGGCTCGGCAAATGCAAATCGCCGTCGTACTGCATCATGCCGGCGTAGCGAACCTTGGGGGTTTGGCCCTTCTTCATTGTGGGGACGTCGGCAAACTCGAACGCTTTGGAGATCTCAATCGCGCGGTCGCCACGGAAATTGTACAAAACGACCGATGCGCCATCTTTGATCTGGCCACGCGGATTGCCGTTGGCGTCGACCACAACAAACGGCGGCAAGAACTGATCGGTGACACCGGCAATTTCGTTGCGGTACGTTTCGATCGCTTCTTTGGCGGAAGCAAACGTGCGGCCCTGGCCTTCGACGTGGCACTGCCAACCGCGCTCGACCATTGACCAATCCGCTTCGTAACGGTCCATGGTCACGACCATACGACCACCACCGCTGGCAATCGCGTAATCGCGGCCGTCGGTGGACAATTCGGCGAGCACTTCTTCAAGGCGATCAACGTAGGTCAACGCAGAGGTTTCGCCGACATCACGGCCGTCCAGAAGGATGTGCACACGCACATTCTTGACGCCATCTTGCGCGGCGCGGCGAAGCATGGCGTGGAGGTGACGCTCGTGGCTGTGGACGTTGCCGTCGCTCAAGAGGCCCATGAAGTGCAGCGGTTCGCCGGACTCAAGAACGCCTTGGACGAGCCACTTCCACGTGTCGCCTTCGAAGATGCGGCCAGAGTCGATGGCTTCGTTGCAGAGACGCGCGCCCTGAGCAAATACGCGGCCAGCGCCCAACGCGTTGTGACCGACTTCAGAGTTACCCATGTCGGCGTCTGACGGAAGACCAACGGCCACACCGTGAGCGGCGAGCGGCAAGCAACCGTATTTTTCGAGGAGGCCGTCCAAGTTGGGCGTGCGAGCCAAGTGCCAAGCGTTACCGCCATCGAGAGCAGCCAGGCCAACACCATCCAAAACGATTGTGACAACAGGACCTTGAACCGCTTCGAAGCGGCCCTTCTTCAGTTCAAACGACATGTTCTTACCCGTTCTCTGAGTAGTCGTGGATTTCAAACTCGTTCAAATTCAGATCGCGCAACGGTTTTTCAACTTTTGCCGCTTCGCTGACCACAACACACGCGAGATCGTCGGGCGTTAACCGCGCGGCGCAACGCTCCCGAACGTGATCGTTCTTCAATGCCTTGATGCGATCGATGTAGGTGTCGATGTCATCGTCTGGACGACCAAGCAAGGCGTCGCGCAACCGAATGGCAGCGCGCTGTGCTGCAGTTTCTAACGAGAAAGGATACGTGTTGATCAGGTACCCGCGTGCGAATTCGATTTCTTCGTCGGTCAAATCGCCGGAAGCAAACCGCTTGTATTCATTGAGCAAAAGTTCAACGCACGCTGCAGTGTCTTCGGTTTTAGGCGCTGCACTCAACATGGTGTAGCCGCCCACGCGTTCGCCACAAAGTCGAGCGTAAGCGCCATAACTCCAGCCACGTTTCACGCGAACTTCTTGCATGAGTCGCGCGGTGAACGTGCCACCAAACGCCGTGAACGCGAGGTGAAGCGCCAACAGATCGGGATCATCGGCCTGAAGCGACGGATGACCGACCAAAATCTGTGATTGTGTGCGCTCGGGTTTGTCGATGAGCACCAACTTTTTGCCGTGGAGCGGCTCTATTTTTGGAAAATTCCATTCCAACCGCTTGCCTTCGGGCATGTCTGCAAGCGCTTTTTCAAATCGCTCGCGCAATTCAGCTTCGGTGGTGTCGCCGCTCGCGCCCAACAGCATGTTGTTTTTGGAGTGAACCAATTCGTGATGCGCGCAAACGTCTTCGCGCGTGATGGCGTTCAAGCTCTCAACCGTGCCCATCGCGCCGCGTCCCACAACGTGGCCTTTGAACAAGGTGCGGCGGAACCACATGCGCGCGAGAAAACTGTCGTCGTCGCGAGAAGATTCGAGTTCAGCCAGCATTTCGCGGCGAACTTTTTCGAGCTCTTCTTGTGGGAAGGTGGGCTCGCAGAGCATTTCGCCCAAGAGATCGACAAAGGCGTTTTGGTTGCGCTTCAAAATGGCGCCGCCAATGCTCAAGGCATGACTTTGCGTGGCAGTGGAGACTTCGGTGCCCAAACCTTCGAGCGCTTCTTCGAGCGATTCACGGTCGTGATGCTTGGTGCCGCGCAACAACATGCGGTTGAGCATGCTGCACAAACCGGCTTTCCCCTCGGGATCGAACGCGGGACCGGCATAAAAGTTTGCGACCAAATACGCGTACGGGAAGCCGTGGCTTTCAACGACGATCATCAGTCTTCTCCTTCGCAGTCTTCGTCCGACTCAAATTCATCACACGGCGCTTCGCCGCTGGGACGACCGATCACCACGTGTTCGGGTGAATCCAACATTTCGCGCAACACGGTTTGCAAATCGTCCAACGTGACGGCTGCGTAATTTTCAGCCAACGTAAACAAACGCTTAAACGACCCCACCGCGACTTGCCAGAACCCCAGGCCTTGCGCACGTTGCTGAACCGTTTGAAGTCCACGGTAAAAACGCGTTTCGAGTTTGTTTTTGGCTTTTGCAAGTTCGGCTTCGGTCGGCGGATTCGACGTTGCCATGGCATCGAGCGTTTCGTGCAAAATTTGAAGCGCCTGCTCGGCTTGAACGCCCGGTCGCAGATCGATGCCAATTTCGTAAAGGCCGCCAGCCGTGAAAGCAGGCGTGTACGCTTCGGCCGCAACCGCAAGCTCGCCTTCAGTGATAAGCGCTCGCTGCAAACGCGAAGAATCGCCTTCAAAGAGGATTTCATTGAGGATTTCAAGCGCCGGCAACAAAGGAGAATCACCTTTGGGCGCCATGTAACCCACCAAAAGTCGGTCGCCGGTCAGTGGCAGCGAAATTTCTTCCCAAGTGGACGAAAGCGCGGGCGGTCCCCAAGGTTGCTCGGCCGGCGGATCCACACTTTCGATCGAGCCGTAGTACTGATCGATGAGGCGCAAAAGTTCGTCTCGCTCCACATCGCCAGAAACCACGATGATGAGATTTTTGGGCGTGTAATACGTGGCGTGGAACCACTCGCAATCCTCGGAGGTGATGCCCTCGATGTCGCTCATCCAGCCAATGGTTGGGTGCGAGTAGCAGTGCGCGCCAAAAGCGTTGTGCCAGAGCATTTCGCTCAATTTGCCGATGGGATCGTTGTCCACACGCTCACGGCGTTCGTTCATGACCACGCTGCGTTCGGCTTCGAGCGCTTCGGCTCCCAGCAACATGTGCTGGAGTCGGTCGGCTTCAAGCTCGACAACTTTCTCCAAATGAGCGGACGGCACATCATTGTAAAAATACGTCCAGTCGAGCCACGTTGCCGCGTTGATGCGACCGCCTAACGCTTCGAGAATTCGGTCGAATTCACCTTCTGGATGCGCTGGCGTGCCTTTGAACATGAGGTGTTCAAAAAGGTGCGCCATGCCGGTTTTGCCATGTTTTTCGTGACGACTGCCCACGCGGAACCAGCTGTGATAGCTGAGCACCGGCGCGGAATGATCAGGCAAATAGAGCAAGGTGAGGCCGTTCGCAAAGGCGTAAGACTCAACTTCCAGATCAGCGTTGAATCGATAACGCTCGGTTAAAACGGGAGAAATGCGCTCTGTCGGCATGGAAGGGCTCCTCAAAGAAGCGCGCGTTCTAGCACGAATGAGCTTAAGAATCGCCTAGAAACCGCCTCTTTGCAGTGCAGTAGAATCAGTGACAATTCTTGGGAAAGATCTCTACGGCGACAATGTCACTTTCGTCGGTAAAATCGCTCCATCGATCTTTGTAGGTCATGGGCATGCCCAAGTCGTAACGCAAAAGACCTTCTGCGGCACCGCGTTCGATGATTTCCATTTGCGCCAAATTGCCCAGCGACATGTCTCTAAAATCATCGTCGAAGCTCATTTGCCAGCCACGCAACAGATCGCCGGCCACACCAGCAAACAAATAAGCAACGTCTAAGTCACCGAGTTTAAAGAACAAACAACGAAGCCGCCCAACCGCTGCGAGTTCCCGCGCCAAGTTTTCGTGAAACGCCATCCACTCGCCGATGCCATGGCCGGATTTGCCTTTCCAGCTTCGATTTTCAACTTGGAGCAATCGCTCGCAAAGTGCTGGAATTTCATGCATTTTCAAATCTGGCAGATATTCGCACGTAAGGCCGCGCTCAAACGCCAACCGCTCGGCTTGCCGAATACGCGCACGAAAATGACCGCTGCGGCGCGCCAAAAAACCTTCGCGACCACCCTCCAAGCTTGCCATGCAGCGTTCAGTGTGCGCCTGCGTTGTGTAAAAACCTTCTGGGAACGTGACTTGCAGCAATTTCCAAAGAAAATCACCTCTGTGCACGCCAGAAATGTACGCGGTCGCAATGTCCGTTTCGGCCATGGCGCGGCGCAAGCAGAGCGCGCGGCCCAATTCCGTGGGACCAATGATGGGCGACGCAAATGACCACTGACGCTCAAACGGCATGATCACGTGACAGCCGCAATCAATGGTCAATTCCTGAAAAACCAAGAAGTTTTCGCCTTCTTGCCAAATCCAGGGCGTTCCGTGTGACTGATCGCTTTCGTAGGCCGCCAAAATCCACGGCGCCAAACATGCGAACGAATCGATGTCAGGCGTCATGCGAACGCAGTTTTCGTATTCCTCAATCTTTTCGCGGAATTCTTCGAGCGATAGGCGTTTCACTCGCGTACCTCAAGGCAGCGGGTTTTCACATCAATGGTCTTCACGTCGCCCTCTGCATTTTGGAGCGTGAGCGACACTTTTTGAGGTTGAGAGCCATCGAAAAGCGGCTGGAACAATTCATTGCGGAATTGAACAGGCTTGCCATTCACGTGCGTCAACAGCGAACCCACTTCAACGCCTGCAGCTTCTGCACCCGAATGTGCTTGAACTTTTGAAATCACCAAACCGCGCGCACCCACCGGAAAGCGCTCAACGTGATTTTTCGATTCCCAAATTTCGATTACGGCCAAACCTAAGTCTAGACTGCACGCGTCTTTTTCGGTTTCGAGCAGCGTTTTAAGTGCACTCGCCGGCGCCATATAAAACACACCAGCCGGTGCACCTTTGACCTGCATCATGCCGCTTTGCAAACCCACCACTTTGCCGCGCGCGTTCAACCACGGACCCCCCGACGTGCCCCAAGCCGAAATCGCGTTCAAATGCATCACATGAAGATAGTGACGCAAATCGCTCAAGTACTCGAACGTGAGATCATCGCGCGCAACTTTAGATGTGAAATAACAGCTGTGTCGGAAAATCGGCGCACCATATAAAAGCAGCTCTTCGCCTAATTTCGGCAATTCGGTTTCGAGCTCGAGCGCTGGTGCGTTGAACGTGGCTTCTTCGTCTCGCAATCCCAACAAAGCAGTGTCGTGCGACAAATCGCTCGCCAAAATCTCGACAGGCCAGTGATTGCCGTCTGCTGTCAAAACTTCAATGCGATCACTGTCCAACACAACGTGCGCCGCTGTAGCCGCTTCGCGCTCACCCACAATAAAGCCGGATCCCTGCAAAACACCGTCCACGATGATTTCTAGGCCACTTTCGCGCAACTGCTGATAGCGCGATTCGGAAAATTCAGCTTGGGTAGGCGTCGCACCGCAAGCGCATAACCAAATGGCCAACGCACAAATTGCGAATCTCGGCATTTACAGTTTCTCGTACGGCGTTTTGTTGTTCGTTTTTTGAGGTCGCTTCGTCGGCGCTTTATTCGGCTGCTTTTTGGCTTTTTTGAAAACGGTGCTCACACGCGATGGCGAAATTCCCGCGGCTTCGCGCTTTACTTTGCGAACTTCGTCTTCAAAACCTTCGTGCATAAAACGCAGTGAAACAGCTTCACCAACCGGCGGACGCCACTCAAACGGCGTGGTACCAATGACATTTCCGTCCCAGTCCACATCCGCGCCGGCAGGCTCAGAATCGATGAGGAACCACGAATACTCCGCCATGGTGATGGTTTGCGGCATCATCGAAATCTGCAAAATGCGATCGGCATCTTTTTCAACGCCCGTGAGCGAAACCACCGAATCCACATAACCTTCAGCGCGAAGCAACAACGAACGCGGCGTGCCTTCAGGCGATGAGAATTGCAACGGCGTTACACCCAAAAGTCGTTCATTTTCGTAGACTTCCGCGCCTTTAGGCAACGAAGTCAGAGTGTAATCCACCTCACCTGCATTAAACGCAATGGAAACCGGCGTTAAATCAGGCTTGGGCTCATCGTTTGAAAACGCAATAAAAACGCCGACTAACAGCGCAACTAATGCAATCGGCAAAAGCCAAATGCCGTATTTTTTAAAGTGCTTACTTTGCTGACCACGCGGCGGAATTGTTGCCGTGGTCAGTGCACCATCACCGGCCTGAAACGAACCCGTCGTGTGAACTTTGAGTCGGCGTTCGCCGGTGGTTTCATTTTGCGTGTTTTGATGAATGAGCCGCGCAACTGCACCCGCGCCGTAGAGTTCCGCCACTTCATTGCTGAACTGAAGTGCTGCAGCTTGAATGCGCTGACGCATGTCTTCAATGCTTTGCACGCGATCTTCCGGACGCTTTTCCATGCAGTCCAGAATCAACTCAGCCACCGCGTCGGGAATGTTAAGTTCCGGATATTGTTCACGAATATCTGGAGCGGGCTGAGCTGCGTGAGCCATCATAATCGCCATAGCGGTCTGGCCAGTGAATGGCAAATGGCCGCTAAGCATTTCGTAGAGAATCACACCCAGCGAATAAATATCGGTGCGATTATCGACTGGCAAACCGTGTGTTTGCTCAGGACTCATGTAGTGCGGCGTGCCGAAAATCTCGCCCGCCATCGTGAGTTGCTGCGAATCGACTGGCTCTTGCGACGCGTCACCCGCAACGTCGGCATCCGGACCATCGGCAATGAGCTTTGCAATGCCGAAATCGAGCACCTTCACAAAGTCAGGATCACCGCCCACGTTTTCGATCTGAATATTTTCAGGCTTGAGATCGCGGTGAATCACGCCACACGCATGCGCTTCACCCACGGAGTTGCAGATTTGCTCCATGATGTGCAGCGCGCGCGCAACTGACAGCGGCGCCTCGCGATTCATGAGCGCCGACAAACTTTCACCGCTCAAAAGCTCCATTGCGATGAAAAGTTCGCCGTTTTCAGTGCGCCCAAAGTCGTGCACCGTAATGGTATTTGGATGTCGCAACTTTTGAAAAAGCTGCGCTTCCTGCACGAAACGAGCCGCAGTCACCTCGGCTGCCGAGCCAGAAAGCCCGTTGAGCCGCATAATTTTGAGCGCAACCATTCGTTTGATCGAGGTTTGGCGCGCTTGATAAACGCTGCCCATTCCGCCCGATCCAATTTTACGAATGATTTCGTAGCGTCCGTGATCAACCGTTTGAGTGATCATGTCGCTAGAGGATTCGCCCTCGATTTTCAAAGCGCTCGACGCTCCGTAATGCCTAGGTGCAAATAGAGCCCAACAAAAGAAAAAGCAA
>JAZUEA010000411.1:0-5566 GCA_045639945.1 Myxococcota bacterium | reverse complement strand
CACGGCAGTAGTTGCCGGTGGAGGGCCAGAACGCGCGCTGCGTTTCAGGATCGAACTGACCCGTGACGATGCGCGGAGCGAGGCAGGAGTAAGCGGCCAAGACCTTGTGGGCCTTGATCATCGGGAAACGATCGGCCATGGCGACGACGATCTTCGCCTTGCAGCCGGTCAGTTCTTCAGGAAGAACGAGGTAGGCAGGAACGTTGGTTTGTCCCTTGCGGTCTGCGTCGTTGAACCAGTGAACGCGGAACAAGTTGAGCGGATGCGCAGAATCCGGATCGACGTCTTTCAAAGCGTCAACGATCTTTTGGGGGATCTTCTTGGGATCTGCAAGTTGAGCGAAGGTCGGCAAAATGACGCCGGCTTCCTTCAGTTTTTTGACGGTACTGGCGTAAACCTTCTCGTCAACGACGTGCTTCTCAAGTCCAAGGCTAGACATAGGAATTGTTCCTCGTTCTACTTACTGAATTGCTCAGGGAAGAGCCTTCATTTTTGCCCAGAGTTTCTCAGCGGCGACTGCTGCCTCTGCGCGGATTTCATTAATATCTGCAGTGATAAGCTTGCCGTCGACCACGACCGGCTTACCGCCCACGATGACGTCGCGAACCTGGCCATCCTTTTCGACAACCACGTCTGCAGCAGCATTTTCGGTAAGCGTGAAAGGCATGCCGAAGATGGATTCGTTCATCGCGGCACCCATTTCGCAACGGAGCGTGGGGATTTCAATCGGTTCGTTGTGAGTGGCGGAGAGTTCGAAGAGAACCTTGGCTTCGTCCTTCATGTTGGCGACGTAGCCGTCCACGCCCAACGCGACGCGCTGCGTGTTGGCGAGAGCGCTCGGGTAGCCAACCTTGTTGCCCTGGTTGGAGCGTGGGTTCTGAACAAACCACAAGCCCATTTCTTCGGCCTTGCGAACTTCTTTGGGATCCAGCCAGATGCCGTGCGCGACGATGGAGCCTGAGGGCAAAGCCTTCAACGTGGCCAAGCGATGGAATGCGCTGATGTAGCCACGGTGCTGAGCGTCTTCAACGTCAGCTTTGTCTTCGGCGACGTGGACGTGCATGATGGCGCCCAACTCTTTGCACATGGCGGCGGATTCGCTGATGAGCTCGTCAGAGCAGGTGAACGAAGCGTGCAACGAAACGGCGCCGCGCTGAAGTTCGCGCTTGTTGTTTTGAATAAAGCGCTTGCACTCGGCCAAGCCACGGCGGCCTTCGTCGATGCCGAAGTTACGCTCGGTCGCGCCGTAGCAAAGCAGCGCGCGAATGCCCATTTCATCGCAAGCGTCGGAAAGAACGTCGAGCGAACCTTCAATGAAACAAGGCGATTCGTGGTGGTCGATGAGAGTGGTTGTGCCCAAAAGGAGAGATTCTGCGGCGTAGTAGCGAGCGCAAGCACGAAGGATGTCAGCATCCAAAGCGCGGTCCAAGCGCCACCAAATGCGCTCCAAAATCTGAATGAAATTCTGCGGCGGATTCTCAGGAGCCGGCATGCCCAAGGGGCAAAGACCACTGTAAATGTGGGTGTGAGAGCAGATTCGGCCTGGCATTACCTCGGCGTCACGCGCATCGATAATGACCGAACCCTTTTCGGCGTTGCTACCAACCTCATGGAGTTTGCCGTTTTCGCAGTTCCACGCACCGTTTTTATGAAGGATCGTTGCAGTCGTCATAAGGCCTCTTGGGTGTGAATTTCTACATTTGAACAAAAGACTTTTCGAAGGGCAAGAGCCTTTGAGCCTTCTTAAATGCAGAGTTTAACCATTGTTGTTGAGCTTTTTTGAGGATTTTGCAACGCGTTTGAGAGCGGCATTCAACTCAGAAACCCGCATGGGCTTCGAAATATAGTCATTCATGCCGGCCTGAAGGCAATTTAGACGTTCGTCGTCGTGAGCACTGAGTGCAATGATGGGTACGTTGTGATCTCGCACAGAACTTTGTGGATCGCGAATCATTCTAGTTGCATCAATCCCTGTAATTTCAGGGAGTTGCACGTCCATTAAAACAGCGTCGACCGTCGTTTCTGAAAGTTTTGCAATCGCTTCTTTGCAGCTTTGCGCAATCAAAACGCGATACCCCAAACGCTCCAGCGTTTTGGCTGCGAACTTTTGATTCACCTCGTTGTCCTCAACCAAAAGCAATGTAAAACAAGTTAAGCCTTTAATTTCATTCGTGTTTTTTGACTCTGAGCTATTCAGAATTTGCAGTAATGCACTTTGAAGCAATTCGCGTTTGGGAGATCTTGATAAAAACAGAGAAAAACCAAGTGATTTCAATTGGTTTTCGCTTCTACGCTCAGATATCGGCAAAAGCAAAATCGAGTGTGAGCGCATTGCGCTGGGGATTTGTTTTGTAAGTTCTTCGGCTTCGTTCGCTGTTTTTGCTGCAAAAATCAGTACTTCTGCGTCTTCTGATTCTTTAAAAGAATTTGCTGATTTTGCTTGGCAGCCCAAAGCTTCGAGCTTGGTTTTTAAACTTTGAAATCCAAAATCGCTTAAACCAACAACGCTGATTCTGCGTTTTTTTAAACTCGGTTCGAATGTAACTTCTTGATTTTGTTCTGAAATCTCAAAATCTGCAGTGAAAGAAAACGTTGAGCCGATGCCCAATTCTGATTGAACGGTGATGTCGCCACCCATGCTTTGAGCGAGTTTTTTACAGATGGCGAGTCCCAATCCTGTGCCGCCAAATTGCCGCGTTGTGCTGTGGTTTGCTTGAACAAATGGCTGAAAAATCCGGCTTTGTTCGCTCGTTGAAAGTCCAATTCCAGTGTCGCTGATTGAAAAACGAGTTGTGCAAGTCCTGTTGTCACAATCGATTTTTTCGATACTTAAGTGAATTTCACCGCGTTCTGTGAACTTGATCGCGTTTTGCAGCAGGTTGCTCAAAATTTGCGCCACGCGAGTCGGATCGAATTTCAAGACTGCGGGTAATTCGGAATCGAGATTCCAAAATAAATCCAATCCCTTAGATTGAGCCTTGAGCTCAAAAGCACTGATTTTTTCTTCGAGAAAATCGCTCAAATGAACGTTCAAAATCTCAAGCGTGAGGCGATGTTGCTCAAGCTTCGAAAAATCGAGCGTGTTGTTCAAAATTGTGAGCGCTGATTCTGCAGAATCCCGAATTGCTGAAAGATATTCGAGTTGTTCGGAGTTGAGTTCGGTTTCGTTCAAAAGCTGAATCATGCCCCAAATGCCTGCAAGCGGTGTTCGAATTTCGTGCGCGCTTTGAGCGAGCGTTTGGCGCATTTTGGTAACTTGGGCTTTGAGTTGAGATTCTTGGCTTGTAAAAGAATCGCTTTCTAACTCTTTGTTTTTATTTGAGAAATTGATTGCTTCTTGAAAGGCAAGCCAACGCGCGAGCAACTCCAATTCGCTGTGAATTTCTTCAGAAATTTCGTCTGAAACGGAAACGACGAGTGTGCCTAGAGCTTTTTGATGCGACTCAATCTCGAAAGTCTTTGAAATCTTTGAAAATTCACCACTTGAATCGATGAGTTGCGAATTCGGTTCGTCCAAAATCGCTGCGCCGTTGAAAATTGGGAGCTCGCAGAGTTTTTCGAGCGCGGCATGACAAGCGGATTTTGCGTCGTTTGACTGAGCAAGCTGTGCGGCAAGTTCTCGGGTAATGTTGTGAATCGCGCGGATGAGCTGGCGCTCGTCAAAAGTTGGAGATGTGAAATTCATAGGTGCTCACAAAGAATTGGGTCACTTTAAGGTGAACGTAATTCTCTGTCGACAGTGCGTAATATACTGATTTTTATTATAGAATTGCGTGGATAAGACTGGCAATGAGCGCGCCGACGCCGATGCCCATGATAAAAAAGGGCCAAATGGGTTTGGGCGGCGGAATGAATTCGATGCTGGAATTTTCGCGCAAAGCAGGGCGCTCGCCTGTGGGGGTGGTGCGAATGCCTTCTTCGGGATTCCAAATGGGCGACGGATCGAGCCGGATGCGGATGCGCTCGATGCGGGCAATGACTTCTTCTGCGCAGCTTGGGCGGTCGCCAGGTTGCTTGGCCAAGAGCTGCTCGACCAATTCGTCCAATTCGGGATCAAGCGGCGCGTCGGGCGCAAGGTCGTGCATTTTGGGCGGAGTGTTGTGCAGATGTGCCAGGTAAAGCGCGGTGTTGTCGTCGTTGGCAAACGGCAAATGTCCGGTGAGCATCTCGTAGAGAATCACGCCCAGCGAATAAAGATCGGATCGACCGTCGGTTGGACGTGCAAACGCTTGCTCCGGTGACATGTAGGCAGGTGTGCCCAAACGTGTGCCTGGAACTGTGAGCACTGGCGAGAGCGAATTACCCGGTTCGGCTTCGGGACGCACCAACTTGGCCACGCCAAAATCGACAACTTTGGCCAAAATGCGGTCGCCTTGAATGCGCTCCAAAAGCACATTTTCGGGTTTGAGATCGCGGTGCGTGATGCCCATGGCGTGCGCTTCAGCAAGCGAGTGCAGAATTTGCTCGGCCAGTCGCAGCGCGTCACGCGGGTCGATTCGCCGTCCGTCCATGAGATCGCGCAGTTGGCCGCCGCCCAAATACTCCATGGCTATGAAGAATCGTCCGTCGCCGGTTGTGCCAAAATCGTAGAGTTTTACGGTATTTGGATGACGCAGCTGGCTGATGATGCGTGCTTCAATCAAAAATCTCTGCACGCTGCGATCGGCAGATTCCGATTCGGGCAAGAGAATTTTGAGCGCGACCGGGCGGTGAATCGGCTCTTGGTAGGCTTGGTAGACCACGCCCATGCCGCCGTCGCCGATGCGCTTTTCAATCACGTATCGATCAGCGACCACGCTGCCGATGAGTGCATCTAGTGGCGAAGGATAAAGTCCTGAAATTTCAGAAGTTTCGTCGATTTTGCCGTATGGCTCGGGCTCTTTGCGAACGCGCGCAATTTCCGGCGATTCTTGAGAGGAAAACTCGGCACATCGGTTTTTGGTTAAATCCACAACGCTTGGCGCCATCAAGTTTTTTCACCCCGCGATGCCACTTCGACAACTTTCGCGGGTTCAAATCCTGGCACGTGAATGTCGGGATAACCTTTGGAATTGCAGATCACGCGTGTTTGCCCAATTTGGTAATCAACCGGTTGATGCGTGTGGCCGTGAATCCAAAGCGCCGCGCCGGAATTTTCAACCAAGGAATCAAGCCTGGATGCGTAACCCACCGAAATCGTAAGTGGGCGTTGCGCCGGCCAAATCGACAGAATTGAAGGCGCATGGTGCGTGACAATCACAATGGTTTCATTGCGGTGCGCTTCGATGCGCGAGCGGAGCCACGCGAGATCTTGATTGTGGTAGCGCAGCGTGTCCCACGGTCGAACCACGTCGCCGGAAGCGTCATCGCGAATCACACGATAATCGGCCATGAGCGGAATCAGCGACGACATTGCCCGACGCGGATGCCAATGTAGGTTAAGGTCGGTCCAAAGCGTACATCCTAAAAAGACGACGCCATTTAACGTAACCTCGCCGCGCGACAAAAAATGAACGTTGGGTGTGTGCTGCAGCGCGCTCGCGAGTTCGTTGGTCAAACTCGGAATGCTCGACGAGTAGTACTCGTG
>JAZUEA010000410.1:0-1995 GCA_045639945.1 Myxococcota bacterium | reverse complement strand
CCGTCGCAGTCGTTGTCTTTGCCGTCGCAGGTTTCAACGCCGCCGTTTGAAACGGTGCATTCGTATTCGCAGCCGTTGTCCAGCTTTCCGTCGAGATCAACGAAGCCCGCTTCGCAACTTACAAGTGCGCAAGCGCCATTTGTGCAAGCGGTGTTTGCATTTTCTCGCGTGCAAAGTTCACCGTCATCAACGGTACCATTGCAGTTGTCGTCCACGCCGTTGCAGATTTCGGACTGCGGCGCGGCGGGCTCAACCGAGCAAACAACTCCCGGCTGGCCATTTTCAAAAGAACAGATGTAAACGCCGGTTCGAGCACAAGCGCCTTGGCCAACGGTGCAAGCAGTGTTGAGCAGTGATTGTTGATTAGCCGTCGCGTCTTCGTCGGTTTGACCATCGCAATCGTTGTCGATGCCATCGCCGCACACGTCGGTGGGCACTTCCAATTTCACACCCTGCGCGTCTAAGCAGTCGCTCCAAACACCCGTCACACCGCAAGTTCGCGTGCCGTCTGCGCAACCGACTCGGCAGCTTTCGCTTTGACCAGGAATGCACGAACAGCCCGTCATCTCAACCGAGCCATTGCAGTTCCAGTCCTCGCCGTCGCATTCGGACTTTGAAGTATCTCTGCGCGACAAGTTTTCTTCAGCATTGCAAACGACACCCAGGCCGTTTTCTGCGCAAACAATCTCGCCTGTCGATCGGCAAACACCAAAACCAACGGAGCACGCAGCGCCAATCGAAGCAAAACCTTCATCAACTTCGCCGTCGCAATCGTTGTCGATGTTGTCGCCGCAAAGCTCAATGCCTTGATCGTGGCATTCACAGCCGTTGCTGTCTGCGCTTGCGAGATCTCCATCCGCGTCGACGTAATTCGTGATGCAGCGGTATTGGCATTCACCAGCTTCGCAAGAAACCACGGTGTTGTCGTAAATTGGGCAAATATGGCCGCAAGCACCGCAATTGTTCACGTCGCTCGCAAGTACAAAGCCTTCGTCGGTGTAACCGTCGCAGTCGTCATCTACGCCGTTGCAAAGTTCTTCCGTAGGAGTGATTCCGCCGACACAATCACCCCATTGGCCGTCGGACGAGCAGGTGCGCGTTCCCTGCTGGCAGGCGCCAATCGCAGAGCCACACGGTTCCACTGCACCACTGATGCAGAAACAGCCTTCGTCCGTTCGACCGTCGCAGTTGTTGTCCACACCGTCGCAAGCTTCAATGCCACCACTTGTGACGTAGCATTGATATTCGCAGCCATCTGCCGTGTTGTTGTTCACATTTACAAAGCCGGGTTTGCAGACAAAGCCGCATTCACCCGCGCTGCACGTCGCGTTCGCATTGGCAGGAACGTTGCACACATTGCCGCATTCGCCGCAGTTGTTCAGATCGCTTTCCAACGAAGGCTTAGAGCCGTCTTCCAAAACGCAAACGCCCCAA
Organism: Myxococcota bacterium; assembly: GCA_045639945.1. GTDB lineage: Bacteria > Myxococcota_A > Bradymonadia > UBA7976 > UBA1532 > UBA1238. The sequence continues at coordinate 561 of JAZUEA010000410.1, read as the reverse complement.
CTCTTTGCCTCACAACTTTGAGTGCCCGTCTGACCGCAATACGTGCATTCCGTCGATTCACCAACGGTGCATGGACAGCCGTTTTGATTGATGACGCCATCGCAGTTTAAGTCTCGGCCGTCGCATTCCAACGCGTCTTGCTTTTGGCTTTCGTCGGGATTTGCGTTGCAAACCAAAGACTTACCGTCTTCTGCACAAATCATTACGCCGGTAGTTTGACAAACACCCAAGCCGGCCGTGCATTCCGAGCCCAAGAGCTCAAAATTTTCGTCAACTTGGCCGTCACAGTTGTTGTCCAAACCATCGCAAATTTCGGTGCCCGCAGCAGAATTCCACTTAGGCGCGCATTTGAATTCATTTGTGTCGCTGAAATCGAAGCGGTTGCAATCGCCAGTCGGTTCACAACCGGTTTCAATCACCTTGGATTGAGCGAACTTAACCAGGCAACTTCCCGTGCAATCAGCGTTTTTTGAAACTTGCGCGCAACAATCCGCCGAAGTGCACATAAAGAGCTCGGCCGTCATCTTTTTGCCAGGCGTAAGCTCAATGTTGCCATCGTCG
>JAZUEA010000409.1:0-5208 GCA_045639945.1 Myxococcota bacterium | reverse complement strand
GGCATCGTCCTTGGAGCAATCGTAGTCTTTGCAGTCCGTGAAGCCGTCACAGTCGTCATCGATGCCGTTTGGGCAGAGAGCATCGGTGTTTTCTTTTTCGGCCGTGGCATTGCAGGTGCAAACGGTGATGCCGTCGCCCTTGGAGCAGTCGAAGTCTCTGCAGTCGGTGAAGCCGTCGCAGTCGTCATCGATGCCGTTCGAGCAGAGAGCATCGGTGTTTTCTTTTTCGACAGTGGCGTTGCAAGCGCAAACGGTGACATCTTCGTTCTTGGAGCAAGAGTAATCGTTGCAATCGGTGTAGCCGTTGCCGTCGTTATCGATGCCATCCGAGCAGGTGTCGTCGGTGTTTTCCTTGGGACAAACGGTGATGCCTTCGCCCTTGGAGCAGCTGTAATCTTTGCAGTCGGTGTAGCCGTTGCCGTCGTTGTCGATGCCGTCCGAGCAAAGAGCGTCGGTGTTCTCAGGCGGAAGGCCTTGGCCGCCACAAGCAACTGCCACTTCGCAATCCGGATCAGCGCAATCGATCAAGCCGTCGTTGTCGTTGTCCAAGCCGTCGATGCAGAAGCCCTTTTCGCTTTCGGCGCAACCACCGTAGCCGTTCCTGGAGCAGGAGTAATCCTGGCAGTCAACGTAACCGTTGCCGTCGTTGTCCACGCCATCGCGGCAAGCCATTTCGCCGAGCTCGTTCGGGCAAACGCTCACCCACGGGTTCTGGCTGCAGGTGTAATCCTTACAATCGATGTGGCCGTTGCCGTCGTTGTCGATGCCATCCGAGCAAAGTTCGTTGGTGTTCTCAAAGTTGCCTTCGCAAACGGTCACTTCCGGGTTGTAAGTGCAACCATAGTCTTTGCAGTCGACTTTTCCGTCACCGTCGTTGTCCAGGCCGTCCGAGCACATCTCATCGCCGGTTTCGTTGTTACCGGTCTGAGTAAAACCACCACCTGGGCCCGCATTCGTGCAAGCTTTGTAGGAATCCATGCAGGTTTCCGACAAGCAGGTGGCATCAGCTTTTTCACAGGTTGTAATGCACGTAGCCAAAGCGCTGAAGAGCGTCTTTGCCTGCTCGGATCCCTTGCTCACGCAAGCGGTCACACAAGCCTGATCAGCACAAGACTGAGCGCACGTGTAAATCTGAGTGCAAGAAGAAGACGAAGAACCTCCCGGAACATAGCCGGCGTCTTTGGTGTCTTCGTTGTCGTCGTCGCAGGCGTAACAGGCTAAACCAGCGAGAAGAGCAGCGGACAGGACTTTCAAGAAACTCTGCATGGGTGCACCTTTCACGGGCGATAAGTAAAAAAAAAGCCCTTCCAAGCGTCGCTCAGAAGGGCTAAGTGGCTTTTCTGGGACTCGAACCCGGAACCTAGCGGTTATGAGCCGCTCGCTCTGACCAGTTGAGCTAAAAAGCCATTTCAACGTTTTTTTGAAGTGCCGTTGACGCAGCGATTTATACACTAGCTCATTTTCGGCGTCAAGGAAAATCTTTTGTGCTCTTCATATTTTTTACACTCATTTGATTTTATTCATTTTTTCGTGAATCAAATTTCGTTTTTATTTCAAGAATTGTTCAAAATCACGCCGAGTTCACGCACAAACCCCGTTCAACACCAAGTTTCTTAAAGGGGCTTGCACCTCCAAAGGGCGACGCATATTGTCGCGCTTTCCAAATTTAGGCCGCTCCAGTGAATCGAATACCTATTCTCTCGCCAATCGCGGTGTTTCTGCACTTGCTCGCACTGCATGCGATCCTTTTGTGGATCATCGCTTTTCCAACGGTGATTGGTGAGCCGTACGTTCAGCCGGAATTGCAACCTGCTCAAACAGAGCCGGAAGTTACCGATATAGAAATAGAATTGGATGCGCCTCTCCTGCCAGAAGAGCCAGCACAGCCCAAAGAGCCAGAAAACGTAGAAGGTCCGGGGCCACTCGACATGGGTCACGTCTCGGAGAAAAATGGCCGTTTAATCGCGGACTTAGGTCACCAATGGCAAGGCGAGCTCACGATTCAGCCGCATTTACAGCGAAAAGCAGAATCGATTCTCGCGCGCGCGAAAGTTCCGTATGGCGCGATTGTGCTCATTGAAGTCGACACCGGGCGCGTGCTCACCATGGCGGAGCGAAACGTGCAAGAGCATCCGATTGCGCCCATCATGGAGGAAGGCCGCCCCACGCACATCGCATTACGCGCACTCGCACCAGCTGCCAGCGTATTTAAGATCGTCACTGCCGCCGCATTGCTGGAAGCAGGTCTCTCGCCAACCAAGCAATACGACTACATTTTAGCGCCGCGTAGGATCCAAAAAGAGCACATCAGCAGCGACAAAGATTTGCAGAAATCAGATCTGGCAAGTGCTTTAGCCACAAGCAATAATGGATTTTTTGCGCGGCACTCGAATCGCCTGCTCTCCAAAGATGATTTGGAACAAATCGCGTATCGATTTGGCTTTAACCGCGTTATCACTTTCCCGCTGCTCATCGATGCCAGCACAGCGCAAGTTCCGCGAAATGATTTGGAGCGCGCACGCATGGCCTCGGGTTTTTGGCACACCAAACTCACCGTTTTGCACGCAGCGCTCATTGGAGCCGCCATTGCGGGAAACGGCACTTTACCCGCGCCACACCTGGTTGAGCGCTTGCGAGCGCCCAACGGCCGCATCATTGAAGAGCCAGAATCGGCTGCCGCTGCTCCAGGTATCAAACCGGAAATCGCCGCCTACTTGCGCACGGAACTGCAAGAAACGGTTACCCAAGGTACTGCACGCGAAGCATTCAAGAACTGGCCGAAATCATTGGAAAATATTGTTATCGGCGGAAAAACAGGAAGCCTGAATACGCGCGATCAACAGCACCTCACATCGTTTACTTGGTTTGTGGGTTACACGCTGCCCAGCGAGCCGAATGAACCGAAACTGGCGTTTGCGGTGATGGTCGCAAACGACGACAGATGGTGGCAACGTGCGCCGCAAGTGGCTCGAACTTTTATTGAATTCGCGCTTACGGCCAAACCAGATCCGATTGTGATTCCCGAAGAGAAGCCCGTAGAAGTTGCGGAAATTAAAGAGGAATCTCAACCAGAGAACGCAGAAGTTACAGCTCAAAACGCCGAAAAAGCAGAGCTAAGCGAGCCTAAAGCAGCGGAACAGCCTGAAATTAAAGAAGAAACGAAATCGACCCCCAAACAGAACAACAAACCCATTCAACTTACAGAAGAATCCGAAGACGCGCCCATCCCCCCTGGTCAATCTGGCAAGAGGAAAAAAACTAAGTCTTTGAAATCAAAGAAAAAAAATCCGGATTTCTCTCACCTGCCAACACTTTCGGATTTGGATTCTCCCCCGCCAGCTAAGCCGAAACCGGCTCCCGCACCTGCTGCAAAACCAGCTTTGCCGCCCAGCGATGACGAAGATCTTCCGTAACTCGACTGCTTACAGAAAGCCGCTACAGCTCTGAGTTTTGACGGAGCGACCGAGCTGTTTCAAAAAATCGTTAAAAATCAGGAGTTAAAATCAGACACGCGTAGCGGCAATGCACTTTTGCGTTTCATCGATAAGGGCAGCGTGAGCGCGGGGATTTTCAGCCTGAAGCGCTCGAAGATCGAACTGCAACTGGCGCTGATCCACAAATTTTATGATCAAAAGCGCGCCTTCATTCAAAACTTCAGCACTCGAAAAACCGGCAAACGGCAGCATGACCGGCGATACGTTTGATTTTGATAAATCTTGCAACAACAGCGCCAGGCCGCGCGGCAATCGCGCCAAACCGTACGCAACCATTTTGCAAAGCGGCTTGGGAGCCTGACCTGGAGCCGCCAACATCGGTCCTGGCAAAAGCATCGCGAGTGAAAGACACGGTGCGTAACCTGCCGCAAAATAAGCACTTGCTTCTAAAAGATTGAGCGGCTCCTCTTCTTCAATCTCAATAAAATCGTTGGTCAGCAGTTCATTGACTGGAATTTCTCGAGGCGCACAGCGATCGGCGATGTGGTGCTCAACCCACGATTCTTGCTGGTTATTTTGGCGTGGCTGAAACGGAACGCTCGCCTCCAGCCAATCCGCAGCAGGCGCAACGGTTTTGGGCGTTGCGATGGGCTCAAGTTTTGGCGGTGCAGCCACGCTCTGCGGCGCGATCGAAGCGTTGGGCAAATGCGGTAACGGCGCCGAAATCATTGAAGGAACAGGTCGCGGCGCAAAAGACGGCATGGGCATCGGCGCAGCAGTCGCCAGCGGACGCGGTGTCGTGGCAGTTTCAGCGCGCTGCTCTTTAAAAGTGAACATCTGTGCCAGCGCAGCACGAAGCGGCGGCAAAGATTCATTAAAGGCCGAGAATTCTTTAGGAATCGGCCTATTCTGGTCGAGTTTTTGCGCCAAATCATCGGAGCCAATTGCGCGCAAACAACACGCCACCGCCACGCAAGTCCAAATGCTTCGATCGCCCAGCGCAAACGCTTGGCGAAAAGCTTTCACCGCATCAACCGTAACGTTGTGTTGCAGCGCAATTCGAGCGCGCGCCGCGTAGTAAAGCTTGTTTCCCCGCTCTGTCGGCTCAAATGCAGCGTCGCAAATCTCACAAGCTTGCTCAAAATTCTCACACAAAAGAGCTTCTCGAAGTTTGTCCTGATTCATGACGCCTCACTTTTTAAAGTCCGAGCAGCAGCGGAACCCTGTGGAATTACTGGAGAATCCTGGCATTTGGCGAACAGCTGAATTGCAGGCGGAATCAACACCGCTGGTTGTGAAGTTGCCACCGCGCACAAAAAAGTCCGCCGTCCATTCCGCGACATTGCCGCTCATGTCGTAAAGTCCGCTCGCACTCTTGCATCCGGAAAAACTGCCTGCGCTAGCCAGATTTCGAGCGCCCGACGAAATTCCGGTGTTGCACTTTTGTTCGTCAAAATCCTTACCATACGGATAGTTAGCGCCCATTTTACCACGACAGCCACGAAGCCATTCGCGAGACTCACACAAGCGCTTTCCTTGCGCGGCACACAGTTTTTCGGCGGCATCTGCGCTTACGCTGACGCGCGGAGCCTGACCTCGTCCTGGATACTCATAAATATCGATGCAGAAAGCTTTTCCTTGCTTTGCGAGCTCAATGCCGTCGTCGTAAATTCGCTCGTTACGAATTGTGCCGGCCGGAAAACTGGCCGTGGTCATCAAGCGCATGCCCGCCGGGCACGCCAAACCAAGTCGGAGGCCAAGCGGTCTTAGGAAG
>JAZUEA010000408.1:0-4058 GCA_045639945.1 Myxococcota bacterium | reverse complement strand
ATTCAAGCACAAGCTGCTCCATTGGGCCGCGCGCCTACGCCTAAACCGGTTCAGCCAGCGCGTCATTTTGAGCCGGCTGTTCCGAATTTTGCGCCGGTGGTTGCACAACGAGCCCCCGAGCCAAATATTGCCGCTCGTCGTGTTGAGGTTGCCAATCGTCAAACCCAGGAATTGTCGGCAATTCATGCGCGCCGCGGCAGCAAAGATCGCCTGATTATCATCGGCTTGGTGATTGCTGTCATTGTGTGCGCAGCGTTGTGTGCCTACCTCGTTTTTGGCAATCCCGAAAAATCCGACGAAACGCCTATCGCCGAAAACAATGCGCCGGGCATTTTGTCGATCGAATCAACGCCTGCTGGAGCAGATGTTTTCATCGATGGTGTTGCCATGTCGGTGGGCACGCCGCTTAAGCGAGAACTCAAATCGGGCCAGGCGACACACATTCGAGTTGCTCTCAAAGGCTACAAAACTTTTGAAGAAACGGTGACTTTGGCTGGCGGTGAAGCGCGCACGATTCAAGCGCAACTCGCTTTGGCTACGGGCACGTTGACTGTGAAGTCCACACCGAGTGCGCGCCTGGTTGTGGATGGCCGCGTGATGGGCGATACGCCACAAACGTTAACGGATTTGGCGCTTGGTGCTCCGATTTCGATCAAGCTTGAGCAATCCGGTTACGTGACGCGCGAGGCGCAGCTTTCGTTTGGCGACAAAACTGAGCTGACAGCGGAATACGTTTTGGACAAGGAAGCGCCCAAAGCTGCACCGGTTCCCACCGTGGCAACGCGCGTTTCAACAAGTAAGCCCAAGCCCAGCAATTCCGGTTCTTCGACCAAGCCTTCCGCACCTGTTGCTGCACCTGCGCCAGCACCGGCTGCTTCGACGTCGGGTGAAGATGGCTTTATTAGCGTCAAGGCTCAGGAGTGGGGCGCGGTTTACGTAAACGGCAATCGCGTTGCGAACGAAACGCCGTTGGTTAAACACAAAGTCGCACCGGGCACTTATCGCGTTTATCTCTGCCTGCAAAACGACTGCGGACGTCGCACGGCAACGCAGACCATCACCGTGACCAGTGGCAAAAACACACTGGTTCGCTTCTGAGCTTTAACCTCTCATTTTTATTAGAAATATTCATGCGCTTCGAACCGATCCTCGCGTGGCGGCAGCTACGCGGTAGGCGTCAAAACCGTTCGCTGTCGGTCATTACCTGGCTTGCAGTTTTGGGCGTTGTCTTTGGCGTGATTGCTCTCGTGAGCGGATTCTCTCTGACCACGGGATTTGAAAAAGCCTTTCAAGATAAGATCTTAGGCATTACGTCGCACGTTTTTATTCGCGATTACGGCTTGTTTTTCTCGAACTATCGCGAAACCGCTGAAAAGGCTGGAAGCGTCGAGGGGGTTGTGGGCACGTCGCCAATTACCTTCAACGAAGCAATGCTGAGCGGTGATTCCACAACGGCCGGCGCAATCGTGAAGGGCATTATTCCTGAGCGCGCGTCGAAAGTGCTCGCGCTTGATGAATACATGGTTTCGGGCAAACTGGCCGATTTGGGTGGTCGTGACGCAGATGGCTTGAATGGGTTGATTTTGGGCACCGAACTTGCGCGAAAACTCAACGTAAAAGTGGGTGACGCGTTGACCATGATTTCACCGCTCAAGTCGTTTTCTCCGGAGCGGTGGAGCGCCAAAGCCGATGCGCCAACGACCATGGTGTTTCGAGTTCGCGGCATTTTTGAGGCGGGCTTTTACGAATACGATTCGCGCTTGGTCTATATGGAACTCTCGACCGCGCAAAACTTTTTCGGAAGTGGCGATGCGGTGATAGGCATTGAAGTTGCCGTGAAAGATCCATTGAAAGCCGGCGAAATTGCAAATGCGATTTCAGAAGAAGTTGGTCGCGACGACTTCTCTGTCATGGAATGGCGCAAACAGAACAAAAACCTTTTTATGAGCCTGACTTATCAGCGTCTCGCGATTTTAGTGGTTCTCTCGGTGATGGTGGTTTTGGCGTCGTGCAATGTGGCGATTATGCTCATCATGTTGGTAATCGAGCGCACCAAAGACATTGCAATTTTGAAAACGATGGGCGCCACTTCTTCAAGCATTATGCGGATCTTCATCTATGAAGGTCTCATCATCGGTGTGCTCGGCACTGTGATTGGCATGTTGGGCGCATACTTCTTCTGTGAAGTCATTTTGCAAAACGGCGTGACGCTCGATCCCAAAGTCTATGGTATTTCCAAATTCCCGGCCGTTTTTGACGTGATGGATTACGTGATGGCTGGCGGTGGCGCGCTTCTCATCACATTTTTTGCCACGATTTTCCCTGCCTTACGTGGTGCGCATTACAACCCGGTCGACGGATTGCGCGAAACCCATTCTTAATTGGTTGTTCTCCTTTGACCTGATAGCGCTTTGGTGTTACTCGCACCGCGCAATGCGCTGTTTAACTTTCATATTGTGCACCGCTCTCGCGTGCTTCACGGCTTGTGGCTCTTCAAACAAGACGGCTACGCGTACGCGCATTCATGATTTTGATTTGCCGTGCCCGACCGAAGTCAAAAAGCTTAACCCCGAAACGGTGAAAGAAGCGCAATATCATTACGATTTAGCGTACGGTCATCTGGTCAATCCGCAAGGTAATCAGGCCGAAGCTGCCCTCAAGGAGATCGTTCAGAGCATTGAGCTGAACGATTCAGATCCGCAGGCGCGCAATTTGTTAGGTCTGGTCCTGATGGGCCGAAGCGTTTATCTGGACGCGATGAAGCACTTTCAATGTGCGCTCCAGCTCAAGCCTGACTTTTACGAAGCGCAGAACAACTTGGGCACGGCGTATCTTTCAATGGAACGCTGGGATGACGCGATTGAAGTGTACGAAAAGCTTACGGGCGCAATGCTTTACGCCTGGCCGGCTCATGCGCACAACAACCTCGCTTGGGCGCTTTATAAAAAGGGTCGTTTAGAGCAAGCGCGTCGTCATTATTTAACTGCGATCGAACTCAAACCTGAATTTTGCTTGTCGTACAACAATTTAGGAATGCTTGAGATCGATCTCGAAGATTACGAGCTTGCTGCGCGCTATTTGGAGCGTGGAATTAAGCGGTGTCCCAATTACGCGGAACCGCATTTTCACATGGGGCGCGTGGCAGAAGCACAACGGGACATGCAAGGTGCAGCGCAGTTTTATTCGCGTTGCACTGAGTTAGCCGGGGAGTCGCCGCTGGCGGATCGTTGTGTGGCTCGATTACGGGCGATCAAACGTGCAATAGGTCGATAGCTGTGGGGCCTTAGTCTCATTCGTTCTACTGGCCTGCTTCTCCTGTAAAATCAGGGGCTTGAGTGGTGCAGGCTTGATGGGGAGGGAACGTTGCTGAATCCGCGTCTTCAATTGGCACTCGATAGCCTGCGTAAGCTTTTGCGACGTGGGGCGAATGGCCATACCGAGCGTTTGCTGAATCGTACACGACCGGCAGACGTAGCGCTTTTGATGCGCTTTCTGGACGAACGCGAGCGTCGTAAGGTTTTTGATCTCTTACCAAACGACGAAGTTCGCGCAGAAATGTTGGGTGAGCTTGACAGCCACTTGAGACCTGAGTTGCTCGTTGGCAGACCCATCGACGAACTTGTGAACATTTTGGAGTTCATGAGCACCGACTACCAAGCCGACTTGCTCAAGGATCTTCCCGAGGATCTGCACGAAACCCTCATCGCCGCTTTGACCAAAGAACAAGCCGACGAAATTGAGGATTTGCTGCAACACGACCCTGAAACCGCCGGTGGTATCATGTCACCGGATTTCTTCGCGCTTCACGAAGAAACCACGGTTGAAGAGGCGATTGCTGCACTACAAAGCGCGGTGGACGTGGAAATGGCTTTCTACGTCTACGTGCTCAGCGAAAACGATGTGTTGGTGGGTGTGGTTTCGTTGCGTGCGTTGGTGACGCATCCGCCCAAGACCAAGCTCTCGGAACTCATGGTTTCCGATGTGATTTCGGCACAAGTCGAGACCGACCAGGAAGAAGTGGCGCGCTTGGCATCGCGATACAACTTGCTTGCAATCCC
>JAZUEA010000407.1:0-2677 GCA_045639945.1 Myxococcota bacterium | reverse complement strand
GGCAAACTCGCGATTCTTGAGGCCCATGCGCAAACGCGTAATGCACGCATCCAAATTGGTGATGTTGCCCGCGCCGCCAAACGCAGCAACCAACGCCACAGCCATTTCATCCACAGCACCAGCTGCTGCAGCAACCGTCTGCTCTTCGTGCTCGCGACCCGGCGTTGCCAAATTGAACGCCTTAATCACCACGCGGAAAACCACGTAATAAATCACAGCGTAGACCACACCAATGACCGGAATGAGCCAAGCTTTGGACGACTGAGGGAACAGAATTGTGAAATCGATGAGACCGTGCGAGAAGGTTGCGCCGTGCTTCGCGCCCAACGCAATACAAGCATAAAAAGCAGTGCCAGCGAGCAAAGCGTGCAACACGTAAAGCACCGGCGCCACAAACAAAAACGAGAATTCGATGGGTTCTGTAATACCGGTGAGGAACGACGTTAGCGCCGCCGACAGCATGATGCCGCCGATTCGCTTGCGATTTTCAGGCCTTGCAGAATGCCAAATCGCGATGGCCGCCGCAGGCAAACCGAACATCTTAAAGATGTAGCCACCAGCCAAGTTGCCAGCAGTGGGATCGCCCGCAATGTAACGCGCGATTTCACCCGTCACCGTCACGCCGTCTGCACCCACAAACTCACCGGTATTAAAGAAGAACGGCACGTTCCAGATGTGGTGCAAACCAAACGGCACGAGCGCGCGCTCGACCAAACCGTAAAGCGTGAATGCGACATCGGGGCTTTCGTTCGCAGCCCACGTTGAGAACGACGAAATGCCACCACCAATCGGCGGCCAAATCACGGACAAAATCGCGCCAACGAGAATGGCAGCAAACGCCGTGAGAATCGGCACCGAGCGCTTTCCACCGAAAAATCCGAGGTACGACGGAAGTTGCACGCGGTAGAATCGATTGAAGAGCGCCGCCGCCATAATGCCCACGACAATGCCGCCGAACACGCCGGTGTCGATCGCTTGCATGCCCATGATGGACTTGGTTTCAGCACCCATCAAAGGCGCGAAAATACCCGTTGTTGCAAGCAAAACGGCGTAACCGACAACGGCGGAGAGTGCAGCCACACCGTCGTTTTTGGAGAATCCGAGCGCAACACCAATCGCAAAGAATAACGGCAAGTTACCGAAAATCGCATTGCCTGACGCCTTCATGACGTCGCTGACGATCGTCGGCAAAAACTCAAAGTTTGCGGAACCGAGTCCCAACAAAATGCCCGCGACCGGCAAAACCGCCACGGGAAGCATGAGCGCCTTACCAACTTTTTGAAGCGTTCCAAACGCACTGCCCAGCACGCTCATTTCGCACCTCCGTTCGTAAGTTCGGCCAGCGATGCCGCAGCACGAACCTCTTGCGCTGACGCCAACGTCAACGCCTGCTCAGCCCAAGCCTGGCAACGCGCAAGCGACAACGTCCGAAGTTGTGCTTTGACAATCGGAATCGCCGACAAACTCACCGACAATTCCGTCACGCCCAAGCCCAGCAAAATCGGAATGCCCAGCGGATCACTTGCCAAACCGCCGCAAACGCTGACTGAGCGATTGTGCTTTTTAGCCGCTAAAACCGTCATTTGAATGAGCTTCAGAACCGCCGGATCGAGCGGATCACACAGCGCGCCCAACATCGGGTGACCACGATCCACCGCCATTGTGTATTGCGTGAGGTCGTTCGTGCCGATCGAGAAGAAATCCGCATCGCGAGCAAGCACGTCCGCCTGCAAAGCCGCTGCCGGCACCTCGATCATCACGCCCAACTTCAGATCAACGTTGCCCACTTTTGCGCGCTCTTCGTTGACCAAAGATCGAACCGCCAACAATTCCTCACGGCGAGAAATCATGGGCAGCATGATCTTGATGGGCTTTGATGAAGCTTTGGCGGCTTCGAGCAGAGCTCTCAGTTGCATGCGCAGAAGTGCCGGTTTTTCAAGGGAAACTCGGACACCTCGAAGACCAAGGAAGGGATTTTGCTCTGCCTCAAGTGGCAAATAGGCAAGCGGCTTATCACCACCGACATCGAGCGTGCGCGCGGTCAACGGACGGCCAGCAAGCGCATCAAAGATCTCGCAAATACTCGACTTTTGCTCTTCAATCGACGGCGCTACACGTTGATTCACGTACAAAAGTTCGGTTCGGAACAAACCAACGCCTTCCGCACCGAGCTCCACCGCTTCCTTCGCGTCTGCGGGATTTTGAATGTTCGCGAGCACCGTGATCTTTTGACCGTCGACCGTAATTGCTTCGTTTGCGCGAACTTCAAACGCCGCTTTGCGCGCCGCTTCTTTCGCAGCAATTTCCGCGCGAACCTGCTCAAGATCGCAATCGATCATCAAACCATGGGCAGTATCCAAAACCGCAGACTTGTTATTTTCGAGCGACAAAACCGCTGGATCCATGCCGCATAGCATGGGAATTCCCATAGAATTCGCGATGATAGCAGCATGCGAAGCTGGGCCACCGCCCACCGTTGCAATACCACGCAAACGTGAACGGTCGAGCGTCACCAACGCTGACGGCGTAAGTTCATCAGCCACTAAAATTGCATCGTTCGGCAAAGACTCGACATTGGGACGGCGATTTTCAAGCGCACACAACATGCGAATCGCGAGATCTCGCAAATCTGCCGCTCGCGCACGAAGAAGTGCGTTGTCCAACTTCAAAAGCTTGG
>JAZUEA010000406.1:0-3243 GCA_045639945.1 Myxococcota bacterium | reverse complement strand
TAGATCTCTTCAATGCACTCGCCGTATACGCGGTCGCAGTAGAGGCCGGCGCGACAATCGCTGTCGACTTGGCAAGGATTGAGAGGTTGGGAGCAGGCGCCGAGCGCGGAAGCTAAAGCGATGATGTAAAGCTTTTTCATGGCGCAGAGTTTACCGAATTAATCCGTTATTCAGAAAGGGGATTTGCGTAAACAATCAAGAATGTAGGGCATTGCGCGGCGAGTTGCACCACAAAGTGATAAAAGAACATCACAAGAAGGAATTCTGAAGTTTTTAGATGCAGCGCATTCGAAAGCTTGAGCGAGCGAATCGACTTGAATCGCGCCAAATCCGTCCAGTGCTTCGACTTCAAGTTGGATATTGGCGGTTCTGGGACCATGAATGACTGCGCAACCTTGAGCGGCGGCTTCAATGATGTTCTGGCCCTCGCGTTTGCAAAAACTGCCACCCATGATGACCACTGGTGCAAGAGCGTAGCTGGCGGCGAGCTCTCCAAATGTGTCTAAAACTGCAATTTGAGCGTGTGCGGCACCTTCGGATCTCAGCGCAGCGTCAAGGTTTTTTGCTTTAAGCGCTTGGCAAAGTGCAGCGGCGTTTGTGGGTTCGCGCAGTGCGATAAGCACGCGAGCATTGTTGTGCGCATTATTGGCTAAAAGTTCTATGATTTCAGGAATTTCTAGCTTGTGAACACTGCCTAAAATGAGATCACGCGGACCAATTGCGCTTCGAAGTTCTTCGCTCGGTGCAGGTGTTTTGATGGCGCCGTCGTATTTGCCGTTGCCGGTAACGTGAATGATTTCTGGAGAAATGCCTAAAAGCTGAGCATTTTCGCGATCTTGCTCGCGTTGCACCAAACACAAACTCAGTCTCTTGGCCGATGTTTTCAAAATTGTGCGAATGCGCAGCGATGAATTTGTGATGTGACCATCGACCAATAAAACTGGAATTTGTTGCTTGAAACAGGCTCGGACAATCGCCGGCCAAATTTCGCAGTATTCCAAAATGAGCGCGCGCGGTTGATGTCGCTTTAAAAAACGATCGGGAAACGGCCAGATCGGAATCGGAAATTTAGAAACTTCCGCGTTTTTTAAAGAGTTTTTTACAAGCTTTTGTGCTGTTTCAAGGCCGCCTTTGGTGACAGCCGTTAAAAGCAGTGGCGAATTTTGAGCCTCTTCCAGCGCATGGGCGAGTGGGGCGAGCGCTCGCACGTCACCCACAGAGGCGCCATGGAGCCAAATTGGATGTTGCATCAGGGCGCTGGCGTGGGATTCGGATCTGCGGGAATGACGATGGCGTGATCGAAAGTGGGCATGTTGTTGCGCAAATCGACAAAGTTGGCCACGACTTCGAGCTCGCCGTCGGTGGGCGTGTAGAAATCTTCGCCCACTGTGAAGCGAATGTTGCAGCCTTTGGCGCAGGTTTTTACTTCGGCCCAGTCTAAGCCCGGTTTTTCAGGATCGCGTGTGAGCGAAACCAACGTGCCCTTGAATTGCAATGTGCGACCCTTAAAGCGCTCGGGGAATCGCGTGAGTTGCGGATAGGGAGCAGTGGGTTTCTGACCGCCTGTGCGTGCGTTCGCGGCTTCAAGAGCGGCATTGCGCGCGTTGGTGATGACTTCGTCGTCGGCCAGCGGAATTTGAACGGTTGTGCTGGCGCGCGTCCAACCTGGAAGTGTGGCGGCGACGTGCAAACGCGGGTACGCCTTGCGTTGACCGGCGGTGACCACGAGCGAGAAGCGGCCTTTTTCGTCGGCAATGACGCCATCGCTGTGTGCTTCGGTGGTGATGCGAGCGCCGGGCTTGGTAACACCTGCGATGCGATCGAGCGCCGGACCGCGAGCTTGGTTGCCGGGGGCGTTGAGCTTTATTTCAACAGGCGGTGCAATCACGAACGCTTCATCTGCACGAACAGCGGATTTGCGGCCTTTTGGACCTTCAAATTCAATGCGCACCTGAACCGCGCGTGTTTCCGTTTTGCCATTTTCGGTTTTGGCTTTCGGCGATGCCACGAAGCTATCGTATTCGCCGCGATCTAAGTAGATCACGTTCGATTTGTCTTCGAGCTTGAGCTCGCCGTTGCCCGCTTTGGGCGTCCAGCCATGTGCGACCGTGAACGGAATTCTCACAAACTTGTCGTCAGGTTTGGGCGCAGGCACTTCGCTTTGAATGCGGTGCGTGATGGTCAGTGGAATGCGCAAATCGACGCGAGATTCATTTTCGTCGCGAGCATGCGCTTCCAAACTGAGCATGTTCTGGCCCATTTCGAGGTGGCCAATCGGAATTTCGCAGAGCAGCGTATTTTGGCCAGCTTCAAAAGATTTGGGCTGGCACTGTTCTTCGTTTTTGGCGGTGCGCAGCTGAATGGTGCCCGAATGCGACGATTCGTATGTGAGCGCCAAACTGTAGTGTGTGCCGTGTTGCGAAAGTTCGGTGGTTGCAGGCTTAATTTTGAACGCGTGCAAATCGCGCCAGTAAAGGAAGCCAGCGAGCGCGCCCAGAATCACCACGACCAAAAATCCAATGCCGATTTTCTTCAGAATTTCTTTGCGAATGCCGGCTGCGGACTGTTTTTCAAGTGCGGCAACGGTTTGCGAAAATCGAGCAAGGGCTTCCACTTGCGGATTGATAACCGGCAGCTGAGGTTGAGCCGCCAAGGTTTTTTCAGCGGATTCTTGCCAACCGCAGCTGGGACAAGGCTTTTCTGAAACCCAGCCAGGCTTCCCGCACATGGGACAGTGATTCATTACGCACTCACACAAAAAAAGTCGCGCAAGTTTCGCTTCTCAAGCGAGGTTGGTCAATGTTTTTTGCGATTCGGGACGATGTTGGTTTTGTGAGGTAGGGAAGGCGAGAGCTGAAAAATCTTTGAGATTACTGGTTCTGACCAGAGAGCATCATGCTGATCAAGCCGGACGCCATGGTGATGAGCGAAGACTTGATGTTGGCCTGGAAAGCAACGGTCTTCTTGGCCTGAGTCAGTTTGAAGTCGTCCTTGGTGATGCCAAATTGAGCCATTGACGGATCAGCGAGAGCGCCGTCGAGCTGCTGTTGCAAGGTGCTCTTCATTTCCGTCGCGGTTTTTTCGTTGGCGAAACGACCCGTGGCGACCAATTTCAAATCCTGACCGTTGGGCGAGAGTGCGATGGTACCACCGCGGACACCTGCTTCTTCGCCGGTCATCTGGGCGATCATCTTGCCCTGCTCGTCGCCAATGGTGGCGGAAAGGGTGAGGATGTTCGAGCTG
>JAZUEA010000405.1:0-3193 GCA_045639945.1 Myxococcota bacterium | reverse complement strand
GTTGGTGAAGAGCTTGTGAATGACTGCGACAAAAATGCGCGGCTCGGTTTCCGCAAAAACGGGTTCGCTGGTGCCGTGTGCGCGAATGTGACGACCTTGCGCGGCGGCGATGATTTCTAAGCCTGGCAGATCGTTTGCGATGTGTTGCGCGAGATCGACACGCTGAATGTTGAAACTGCACTCAGGCGTCCACGTTGAGAGCGTGTCGTCGATCATATACATGATGGACTGCGCGCTCGCTTCGAGATCTTTGCCGATTTCGTGCACTTCGGTGGATGACAGCGTTTCTTGAATCAAACTTTGCGCCAGGCTCATGTGCACACTTTGCGGTGCGCGAATTGCCTGCAGCGTCATGGTCATGTTTTGAGTTTGGAGTTCGAACGCGCGTAAGTGGTGGGATTCGTGAATGTATTGTTGAAGTGGTTCGTGCAGCACTTCAACCCAGCGATCACATTCTGCGAAACTTTCGTGCGTTGGCCGACCTTCAAGGTAGAGCAAAACTTCGATGGCGCCGGTATTTGGAATGGCTGAGAGCTCGCGAGATTCTTCGGGCGAAATGTCGTTTGGGTCGACGATGCGCCACGGTTCGCGTTTAACGAGCGGTGCACAAAGTGCGTGTTTATGCGGACTTTGAGCGACAAGCGGCCGCTCTTCGGTGAAGCACTGAATCAGCAGCGCGCGATCAATGGGCAGAGCAGCCACGGTGCTCGCGTTGGGCGTGTCCATGCCCCACGTCACTAAATCTTCGATAAGTCCGTTGCCATCGAGCGTTGTGATGAAGCCGCATTCCGCGCCCATTGCTTCGAGACAAAGCGTGAGAGTGCGCTCTAAAACAGCTTTAATTTCACGAGGCGTTGAAGCTAATTCTAATAAAACGTGCTCGAAACGTTGCTCTTCGATGGCGTGTGCCATTTGATGAAGTGCGAGCTCGGCTTGCTCAAGTTGGGCCTGAGCGGTGGCGTCTCCAACGGGAGCCCATTGCCGCATTTTGGCGATGCTCTGTGCGAGCTCTCTGTAAGCCGTATTCAGGGGGGCCTCCGCAGACGCTCAAATAGAAGCAGATTTAATTAGAATAAGCTGGTTTCGCGTAGCTGGGGAGAGATTTTTATAAAAATTAAAAATGTAGGTGTAAATCCTACCTGATTGTGGCTTTTATTTTTCATCAATGAGCGCTTCATTTCGACAGCGTTTTTATATACCTCTTCGATTTTAATAAAGATTTAACATCCTCTGGTTTCCTGAGCGCCCTTTTGTTAAACGCCCATGCGAGGTCTAGAGATGTCCAAACTTCCGAGCAAAATAGGTCGATACGATGTTCTGGGAACCCTGGGCGGCGGTGGCATGGGCGACGTGTTCCGCGTCAGCGATCCCGTTACCCGCAGAATTTTGGCCCTCAAGGTTCTAAAGTTCGCGTATCCGCGCGCGTTGCACTACTTCAAGCGCGAGTTCCGCTCCATTGCTCGATTGCTGCACCCAAACCTGGTTGCGCTGTACGACTTGCACTACGAGGCGGGTCAGTACTTTTACACAATGGAGCTCTGCGACGGTTACGACCTTTACGTTTATATTAATGGTCATAACCACGTCGTGACGGATCCTGCGATTTTGTGCGAACCCAATCGCGTGGCGCGTGTGCGATCGGTGATCGTGCAAATGCTTAGAGCGCTTGCGTTTTTGCACAACCACGATGTGGTGCACCGCGATATCAAGCCTTCGAACATTTTGGTCGATCGCCAGGGCATCGTGAAGCTGGTCGACTTTGGCATTGTCAAAGAAATTTTGCCCGGCGGAGAAGGCCAAAGCTTGTCGCAAGTCTTTGGAACTTCTACGTATTTTAGTCCTGAGCAGTCGCTTGGTTCGCGCGTTACTTCTGCGACCGATCTCTACGCGTTGGGTGTGGTGCTCTACGAACTTTTAACGGGTACGCCGCCGTTTGAAGGTGAGAGCAGCGAAGTTGCGGAAATGCACCGCAGCGTGGCGCCTACGCCGGTTTTGAAAGTGATGCCGAATGCGCCGCAAGAGTTGGCGCAGCTTTGCATGGAGCTTTTGTCTAAAGATCCGGTGCAGCGTCCGTCGGCGCGTGAGGCGCTCGAATTTTTGAAAGAGCCTACGCAGTGGGCTGAGGATTTGACGCACCTGGATTACGTGGGTCGCCACCGTGAGCGTGCGATTTTGCGCACAGCGTTTGAGCGCGTGCGTGCCGGTCAAGGGCGCGTGGTGTTGCTTGAAGGCGATCCTGGACTTGGCAAGAGTGCATTAGTAAAGGCGTTTTTTGCCGAAGCGCGTCAGGTGGGCGCGTCCACTTTTACCGGCGTTTGCATTCCGCGTGACCACGTTCACATGCGCGGTTTGGATACGTTGATCGAGCGCTTGGCTGAGGCATATCGCAAACAAACTGCGAGGTTGCTGCGAAGTTTGCCGCCGTCTGAGCGCGCGCCAATGATCGCCGATTTCACCTTCTTGGGTGAGTTGCTGGCGGCGAGTGAGCATGAAGGTCCGCGTGGACTCAGTTCTGGTTTAGGCCTGCACACACTGCTTTCAGGTCTTGGGCGTGATCGTATTTTGGCGTTGGCAGTTGAGCGCATCGACGTGGCCGACAAAGAAATGATCGACGTGTTGGAAACGCTGCTCACGGGCGGTCAAGTTCCACCAGTTCTGTTGGTGCTCAGCTACAGCAAGCAGCGCATTCAGGCGAACGGTCGTTTGGCTGCCTTCTTGGAAGTGGCATCTGCGTTGCCCAACGTCGACATGATTTCGCTTGGGCCGGTCACGGAAGAAGAAACGGCCGAGATTTTGAATGAGGCGTTCGGCCAAATTCCGCCAACGTTGGCGCGGCACGTTCACCAGCAAACAGGCGGCATTCCTGCGTTTATCACGCGCATGGTTCGTTACTTGGTGCAAGAAAAGCCCAAAGCGCCGCCATTGCTTGAAGATGTTTTGCAGCACGCCATTTTGTGTTTGAGCGTTGAGGCGCAAACCTTGTTGGCGGCTATCGCGATTTCGCCGCAAGCTGTGCCATGTGATGTTTTGGAGCAGGCGTGCGGGCTTGAAGGCCATGAAGTTTACGACGCATTGGCCGAGCTTGAAGCGGCGGATTTGGCGCGTACGCAAACGGCGCACGGTGGTCGCGTTGAAGGCATGATCGAGCATCCGCGCCTGGCTGAGCTTGCGATTGCGGTTTTGCATCCGAACA
>JAZUEA010000404.1:0-2614 GCA_045639945.1 Myxococcota bacterium | reverse complement strand
GATCAAAAGGATTTTGAGTTGCCCCCCGCCGCGTTTAAACCTGAGCTCCAGCCCCAAGATCCCGCTCAGATTGCGCCTGATTTTGCGCCAGTTGAAGAACCCGCTCTCCCGCCCGCCGACAATCAGGATTCTCTCGAAAAGCGCATGCCGTGAATCACCGTTGAACAGAGAGACAACGCTTGCGCGTTTGCTTCTGCAGCCAATGGATCGAAATTTAATTCAATAAAATCCGCACGTTGACCAACTTTGAGGCGACAAGGCTCTCCACCTGAAATCGCCGCTACGCTCGCTGTGTACGCCTGAAAAGCCTGAGAAAGTGAAATTGCCTCTTCACCACGATTGCTTGAACAGGCTGCTTTTAAGCCTTCAATCGGAGAAGCGGTCCCGTAAGGCGCATCGCTTGCAAATGCAAAAGGATGGCCTAAGTCACGAAGTGAACGGCAGCGATAACCTTCTGATTTTAAACGTGATTCTCCAACTCGTTGTGTTGCGAACAACGCATCATCATAAAAAGCCATGGGTTGCATCACGATCGAAATGGGCAAAGAGCGCGCGCGCAGGAGATCTTCACATGCAACGAATTGAGCGTGTTCAATCCTAAAAAGTGAATGTTCCTGAATGAGTTCTCGATTTTGCTCAGCGATGTCGAGTGCTTTCGAAAATGCAGCGTCTCCAATCGCGTGCAAAGCCACCGGGCAGTGAGCGCGCCAAAACTCAACGATTCGTGCAAAAGTCTCATCTTTTGCAAGTAAGCCACAATGATTTGCGTCGGCGTATACCTCTTTCATTGCAGCGCCACGACTTCCAAGTGCGCCATCTGCAAAGAGTTTTACGCCAAGCACACATACATCGCTGCCCAAGCGCTGAAAACGAGTTTTCCAAACAGAAAGTTGGTGTAACACCTCGGAAACACGACCAAAACGACCATCGATGTAAACGCCTACTCGCTGACGAAGCGAACCTGACTCTGCGACTTGCAATAGCGCTTCGCACATCGATTCATCGCAACAAATTTCATGAAAGCTTGTTACACCTAAAGACGCTAACTTGTTTTGTCCCAATAGAAATCTACGTGCGAGTTCATCGATCGTTGGCTTTTCGACCACATTCCAAATCAGATTCATCGCCTCATCGATGAGCAGACCTGAGGGCGATCGATCTGCGCGAAGTGCGATTTGACCATTCAGAGAATGCGAAGTAATTTCAAAGACTTTCGCACAATTCAAAGCCGCAGAATTCGCCAATAATGCGTGTCCATCAAGGCGAGTTAACGCCACAAAGTGATTGGGCACCAAAGCATCAAGCGACGCACGATCCGGCAATGTGTGATTTGGAAAGAGCGCCTCGTTCCAGCCATAGCCTAAAATCCATGTATTTTCAGGCAGTTTCTGAGCGGCCTTAAAAACGGCCTCCGCGATTTCAACTTCGGAATGGCACTGCGACAAATCAACCTGAGAAAGCTGCGCCCCCAAATCAAACGCATGTACGTGCGCATCCACAAACCCAGGCGCAATCACACCTGCAAGCTCTACACGTGGCGCAGAAACGAGACCAAGCTCAGAGCGCGAGCCAATCCAGACGATTTGACCGGCGTGAACAGCAACCGCATCCGCATTTTTGTGGCCTGTAATTGCCCGCGCCAAATAAATATTCTCACAATTCACAATTGTCTCCGCGCGAGGGTATGGAGCCCGCGCTTAAAATCTGTCAATTTAGGCGAACCGAAACATGCGAGGACACTATGAATATTCCGCTCAAACCACACGCGCTCATTGGCATGATTCACCTTCCTGCCCTTCCAGGCTCTCCAGACTACGCGGGAAACATTGAAGAAATTGCTGAATTTGCTCGCAGTGAGGCGGCACTTCTCCAAGAAGTCGGCTTTGATGCCGTCATGATCGAAAACTTCTACGACGCACCGTTTTATAAGGATCACCTTCCGGCAGAAACGGTCGCAGCACTCACCCGCTGTGCACTCGCTGCCAAGGAAGGCGCACCCAAATTACCGTTGGGCGTCAATGCGTTACGCAACGATGGCTGCTCGGCTCTCGCTATCGCCGTCGCCGTTGGTGCTTCATTCATTCGTGTCAACGTTCTCTGCGGCGCCATGGTCACCGATCAAGGCATCATTGAAGGCTGTGCAGCCGAACTTTTGCGCATGCGCCGCAACTTGAACAGCAACGTCGCAATTTTAGCCGACATCGACGTCAAGCACGCCGCGCCGCTCGCGCCACTCGATCCCACACAAAGCGCCAAAGACACCGTGATTCGCGGTCGTGCAGACGCACTCATTCTCTCCGGAACCGGCACCGGTGCGCCCACCAACCCGGAAACTGTTCGCCGCGTTAAGAACGACGTTCCCGGCACACCGCTTGTCATTGGCAGCGGCATCACAGCCGAAAACCTGCATGAATACCCGGCTGACGCGTTCATCGTGGGCACCTCCATCAAGGAAAACGGCCGACTTTCTCGCGCTCGTTGTGAAGCATTGCGCAAGCGCGCTGACGAACTTTTCGCCTAAAAATCACGACGCAACTCCCGCTTGAGGAATCTTTCGCCGCCGCTTTTGGTTTGCATTCCTCGAATCTCGTAAGGCGCGCATGGCGAGGCATTC
>JAZUEA010000403.1:0-8483 GCA_045639945.1 Myxococcota bacterium | reverse complement strand
AGCAGCACCGCCCTGGCCGCCTTCACCAGCAGCACCGCCCTGGCCGCCTTCGCCAGCAGCACCGCCCTGGCCGCCTTCACCAGCAGCACCGCCCTGGCCGCCTTCGCCAGCAGCACCGCCCTGGCCGCCTTCGCCAGCGCCGCCCTGGCCGCCTTCACCAGCGCCACCGCCCTGGCCAGCGCTGCCGCCTTCGCCACCTTCACCGGCAACGCCGGAGTCAGCAGCAACGTCGTTATCGTCGTCATCGTCGCAGCCAACTGCGCTGAACGCGAGAAGGGCAGCGAAAGAAATTGCAGAGAACTTCATCCAAGTGCGCATTTTTTTCTCCTTGATGAAAAAACAGACGTAGACCTTAATGCAAAACCGCTTGTAGGTCAACGAGTTTACACGAAAAAAACGCATCTAAAAGTACGTAACAAGAGACTAGAATCGAGTAAAAGTGAGTCTTTTTTGACCTGGTCTTTTGTGTTCAGTCTTTTAAGAAGACTGTACTTTTTTTTGTAAAAATTCCTAAAAAATACCTGAAAAAACTTTCGCTTTATTAATTTTGAATCAAATCGATTTGAGCGTTTGAAGCGCTCTCCCGTTTCATCACCAACTACTGGATAAAAAGTAGTGAAAGATAAATCCCGATTAAATCTTGAGAAATCGAAGTGACTGTTCGGTTATCAGTTGAAACGTTCAGAACTTTAAATGAAGCCATGCTCTTAAACACAAAAACTACTGTTTGTGTGAAAAGTAAATTGTAAGAAATGAGAGAGAATCGCTGCTCGGTTCCAATTGAGCCGCGCCTGCTCTGCGCCGCTCAGGCTCAAAGAGCAATGAACGAATTTTGATCGGCAAGATCACGTGACGGTGAATGCCATTCGAGTTATCAGCGATTTTTAAATGTGGGAATGTGATTGTTGATAGGAATGCTTTGATTTTGGAAGCGCTAGAACGAGTGCGGTCGACTTACTCGTCAGTGTTCTCGTCGGTGTTGTCGGCGTTCTCGTCGGTGTTGTCCGAAACAGCGGCGTCGGCTTCAGCTGTAGCGGCGTCGGCTTCAGTTGTAGCGGCGTCGGCTTCAGTTGCAGCGGCGTCGGTGTTTGCAACAGTCGAATCGGCAGTGGCGACGGACGAATCGGCAACAACAGCGCCCGCGTCATCGAGCTTGGCGGTTTCGATTTCATCGCAAGCAACAAACGTCGAGAGGGCAATCAGCGACAGGAAAAGTGTGCGCATTTCAACTCCTTAAAAACTGATACGCTTTTACAATTGTCGCGCGCTTATCATCGAAACTCAATGATTTCACGCAGTTAAAGTGAACTTCTATTGCGAGATATGAGAGAAATGTGAGGCGATTAGTCAGAAATGTGAGCCAAAATCGCTCAATGATCTCAATAGCGTTTGGCGAATGACAAACTTGGGCGAATGTGAGTGACAGACATAAAAAAAGCGGCTCTCAAGTGAAAGCCGCTTAATTGCCTGAATTCTTTAAAGAATTACTTGATGTCGCGCATCAGGTTGTTCGGCGCGCCGTCCATCGCTTTGTGCCAGTCGGTGGAGCGGGAAAGGAAGAGGATCAGCGGATCAAGCGCGGAAAGAGTAAGGATCATTTCCTTGCCGTAAATATCGTCCTTTTCGAACGGATCTTTCTCGGTATTGTAGATCTTGATCGAAGCTTCGCTGGAGTAGATGGCCTTGGCGTTGCCGAGCTGCAAACCGTGCTGGCCGACACCCTGCGCGCTGATGACGGCGCTCGGATAAACGCCATCGCTGTACATGTAAGGCAACATGTCGCGGCCCTGAACTTCCTTCGGGACCTTGGCGCCCACCAAGTGAGCAAGCGTAGGAAGCAAGTCGACGCCTTCGAAGCCAGCGGTGGACTGCTTAACCGGGAACACGCCAGGGAAGCGGAGCAACATCGGCACGCGGACCAATTCCTGGTGAACGTTGTGGCCGTGACCACAAGAACCGTGCTCCCAGAATTCATCGCCGTGGTCGCCGGTGACGATCAACAACGTTTCGTCCCAAATGCCTTGCTCCTTCAAAAGGTCGACCAACTTGCCAAAGTAAATGGCGTTGAAGTCGATCTCGTTTTCGTAGAGCGCTTCGATGCGCTTACGCTCGCGCTCGCTGGGCGGCGTGGATTTGCCCTTGAGACGACCTAACTCTTCGCCAGAAATGTACTTTTTGTAAGAGCCGTTGTAGCTCTTGCCGTCGTACTTTTGGATCAAGTCTTCGTGCTGGCGGTAGGTGACGTGCGGATCGGTGGTGCCCAAGTACAGGTAAAACGGCTTATCTTTGTGCTCAGGAATCCACTTGGCGGCGGAATCGAAAACGGCCTTGGCGTTGTGGGCCTTTTCTTCGCGGACGAAGTTGTTGAGCTGATCAAAGCCTTCTTGGAAGTTCCAGCGATCGGAGACGTAGCCGTTGGAGCTGAAGCCGCGCGTGACGTAACCGGCCTTCTTCAAGAGTTCAGGCATGGTCTCAAAGCTGGAGGGCAATTTAAGATCGTCAGCGATGAACTTGTGAACGGTCGGATAAGTGCCGGTCCAAATCGAAGCGTGGCTGGCTTTCGACTCGGTGCCTTGAATGTAATACGGATCGGCAACAAACGAATCTTTGGCCAAGGCGTCGAGCGAGGGCGTTTCAACCTTGCGGCCGTTGGCGTTCGGAATTGCGCTGAACTTGAGCTTGTCCGCGCGCAAGGTGTCGATCATCCAAAAGACGATGTACTTGGGCTTCTTGATGACTGGCTCGGTGGAGGTGCCGCCGTGGATTTTGCCCGAGAAGGTCGCGCCGTCGGTGGAACGAGCAACCACGCGAAGTGCACGCGCCTGGTTCAAATCGCTGCGCTTGGCACTGCTGAGGCCGCCAGCTTGATCCAAGTCTGCGTCGATCTGCGAACCGTTGGCGAGAGCCTTTAAGGCTTTGCCGTCCAAGCCGGTGGAGAAGGCGACGTTGCCCTGAGCCTGCGCGGTGAGCTTCATGCCCTTAGGCGGCATGACGTACCAGTCCAAACCAGTGTTGGCCGGCAAGTTGACCGAATCGCCCTGAATGCTCGGCAAAGCGGCCTGAAGCTCGTTCTCGGAAAGCGGGAGTTTTTCGGAGGAAGCGTTGGCCAAGCGAATGTAACGCACGGCGGCAGCGGTTTTTTGACCAGCTTTTTCAGGCGCTTTGTCAAAGTGAAGGCGGATTTTGTAAATGCCTTCGTTCAAGCTGCCCGCGTTCACGCGAATGATCTGCCAGCCTTGCTCAAGCTTGGGGCTGCCGATTTTCTTATCTTTGCCGTCTTCGCCGGTCAGGAAAACGTCAACTTTGCTGCCAAACGGATAAACCATGGCTTCAACAACCAGGTCTTTGCCCGCGAGTTCAGAGTTGACAGGCAGCCAAACGTTGGCCTGCAAACCAGGGCAGAAAGCCGAAACGCGACCATCCTGCTTTTGGTTGTACTTCCAGCGCTGACCGCGATCGCGCGTGTATTTAATAAAGCCAACTTGAGACGCATCGGCAACCACGCCGTCTTTCCAGATGTGTGCGAGCGTCCAGTTGGAGCGCAAATCGTAGCCGTCGGCAGGCGTCGCGAAGGTCTCACCCGCGATCACCATCGTGATCAGCAAGGCGAGAAAACTAAAAAGTGAGCGAAAATTTGACATGGTGCCTCCACTCAGTGAGAAAATGGCGATTCTTTTAGCATAAGCCATGCCTGAGTGAAAGCGGCGCGGATCTCCTGCTTCGACGTCATCGCTTTATGAAAAAATCCTGAAAACACCATGGGTTACAGTCAAAAACTCTGAGTCGCTTGAGCGGACGCGTTATTTGATTGGCCACTTGCTCACGTTCAAATCGCTGTTCACATGCGTGCCGTGGAGCGCGCCGCAAATTCGATGACTGTGAGCTTAGGCAAAACCGGATTGGCTGGTTCAGTCTTTTTCTAGGTAAGATGAAATGTGTGCTCGTTAAACTGGATTTTTAAATAAAATCAGAAAGATACGTAATTTGGCAGGCCGCGCCGTTCATCGCTGCCAAGCAATTCAAGTCTGACTGCTGAAACAAACGATGATTCCGCTCAGCGCTCAGTTTTTCCACGCTTGCTTTTCGTTGGCCTTCCTCCAAAATGCGAATCTTGTTTT
This sequence comes from Myxococcota bacterium, assembly GCA_045639945.1. Lineage (GTDB taxonomy): Bacteria > Myxococcota_A > Bradymonadia > UBA7976 > UBA1532 > UBA1238. The sequence continues at coordinate 4,365 of JAZUEA010000403.1, read as the reverse complement.
GTGAGGATGAGATGCGCGCAGAACTTGAAGCCCTGATCTCTGAAAACAAACTTGGACTGGCCGACAAAATGGTTCGCGACGAGTTGGCCGCGATGAACGAAGAAGCCAATCCAAAAGAGTTTTGTGAACAATTACAAGCAGTTGCTCGAGTTGCGGTGCTGCGCGGTCGTATTCCAGAAGCGCTTAAACAGCTTCGTCGTGCGGCGGAAATCAGAGCTCGCGTTTTTGGAACTCAAAACAGCGAGTACGGCGCAACCATGCACAGCATCGGCGATTTGCTGATCCACACCGGTCGATACCAAGAAGGTGAAGCGGCGCTCACGCAGGCCATGGAAGCCATGGAAGCTGAGCTCGGTCCAAATGATCCCAAGCTAGCGGCCACGCTCAGCAATTTGGGCGGCCTTTGGATTCGCAACGGTGCGATGTTCAAAGGCGAAAAAATGATCGAGCGCGCCGTTCAAAATGTGGGTGCAGAAGGTCGCCACACTGCGGAAGGTGCGAGATTGCTTTCGGTTTTAGCGCAGGCGCAGGCAATGCTTAATCACCCCGACACGGCTGCCACGGCGCGCGAGGCGCTTGCAACGCTGAAAGCCACGCTGGGCGAGGCGCATCCCGAATATCAAATCGTGCACAATTTGCTGGAAACGCTGAGCGAGCGACCTGATCCGCCGCCAGATTACGCTGGCCAGCTGGGCATGGGTTCCAACTTGATGCGAAATGGCCGAGACGGACACGCTATCGAAGTTCTAAAAAGCGTTTGTGATCAGGCTGTTACCGCAGGAAAAGCGGCGCCAGAAGCTTGGGCCCAAGGCATGCTCGCCACACTTTACTTGCGTCAAAACGATCCCAAAGCCAGTTTAGCGGCAGCCAATCGCGCCATTGAACTCGCTTCGGAAATCGTACAGCCCGAAGCGCTTCACCAGTTTGAAGCGATTCGCGATCAAGCTTTGAAAGCTGTTCAAGAAACTGAAAAAACGTAATACTTTCATGGTGTTAAAAAAGATTCTTATTGCCACACTCGCGTTTTCGGCCAACGTTTACGCCGCTGAATCCAATGATTCGCACTACCTCGATAAATCCGTTGGAGCGTTCTTTTGGCGTTCAGCGCTGGGGTCTGGATTGGATGCTGTCGCAGGTGCCACCGCGTTGACAGGCTTGGGGTTTTACGCATTTGGCGATGAGGATGTGGGCCGCGTGTTGACCGGTTCTGCTGCTGGACTCGGACTTTGGGGCTCGCTCTTAATCATTCATGCGGGCGCGACGAAGCCTTCCAAACTTTCACCGCTGGGCGTCGTTGGCGAAAACATGATGAGAATCGGTGCGATTTCTGCATCCGTTGGACTTGGAACTTTCGTTGCCAGTGACTTTTCTGCGGCACCTTATCTTTTGGGCGGCGGACTAGGCTTTTTTGCGTTGGGCGACGTCTTTTTCCTTGGTGGTCAAGAATTTGGGCTTGATGTGAATGACGTGAGCCTTTTCAGCTACGCCACTCTCGTTGCGGGTGGAGCGACAGCTTTGACCGGCGGCGCCTTGCTTGGGGTGACCGACGGCGAAACCGGTAAGCCTGCACTCATTACTGGTGTAAGCCTGCTCTCCGTTGGCGTTATCACGTGGTTCTTAAAACAATCTTTCGACAACCCAAGCGCCTACTTTGCGCCTACCGGCAACGGATTCGCTGCCGGATTTCAATGGTGAGTCGCTGCAACAGCTTGATTTGATTCGAGAAAGTTATGTTAAAAAAATCTCTTGTCGCTGCTCTTGCTCTTTTTCTTCCCGCTCAATCTCAGGCGTCTTGTGAACCTGGCGTTGAATGCGGAAACGGATTTGGGATTGCTGCGACAGGTGTGAGTTTGGGTGTGGCGCAAGCGCTTGTGAGCATGGGTATAGGCGCACTCACGACTGACTTTGATAAAACCGACATGCTTTGGGGAAGTTTTCTTACTTTTCCAGTCGAATTGTTGATGTTTGGTGCCCGCGACTTGGATTCCATCACTGGCGGTGTGCTTGCGTTGATCTCAAGTGGTGGATTTTTAATCGCCTCGCTTTCTGATCTTTTTGGCGATGACAGTTATTTATTTGGATCTGCGGTTGGGTTGGCTTCGTACGGTCTTGTGAGCGCAGGTTTCGCGTTGGCAGCAAACCCATCTGACAATTACAGACTTGCAACCGGAATCGCTTCGCTTGCAGTGGGTGCAGGTCTCACCGCTGTTTCTTTGAGCGATGAGATGGACAGCGATGTTTATTTGTTAGGTGCAGGTATTTTGAGTGGTGTAACCGGCCTTCTGTTTATGGGATACAAGGCTTATAGTAACGCTGAAAAATCTGAATATCCCTATGTAAATCAACAGTTTAAAGTAATTCCAACGTTGAATGGCTTCATGGCTTCTTATCAGTGGTAATACTTTGGAACTCTTGATGATAAGGCTTTAATATACATTTTAAACAGTCGTTTTTTATCGCTGTTACAGGTGTTAGATGCGCCGATTTTTGCTTTGGTTGATGATTCTTTGCTGGGTTCCTTTTGGTGTTGAGGCCAAATCTTCGCTTCCCGATGTCGGCAAGGCCTACAAAACCGGCGTAAAAAACTCGAAAGATGCAGCCGTTGTCATTGCCATTGAGGACTATCCACTTCTTGGCAGTGATTACTCTGTGACCTATGCAACGCGTGACGGCGATGGCATGGAAAACTTTTTGGTTTACACGCGCGGTGTGCCGAGTAGCCGCATTCGTCGCTTGGACAAACCAAATGTCACTGCAATCACTCAAGCTGTGACCAATGCCGCAAAGCAAGTCGAGAAAGGTGGAACGCTCTGGATTTACTTTGCCGGTCACGCAGGCGTTGAGCCCACTACAAAAGATCGCATGTTGCTGCCGTATAACATTACGCCAGAAACGCCCGATTTATCTAAAGAAGCGGTTTCTTTAAGTGTGCTTCAAAAGCTGGGTCAGCAGTCTAATGCTGATTCAGTGATGATCATCATTGATGCTTGCAACATTCCGTTATCACAGGGAAAACGTTTTGTTGCGCCGGCTTCACTCGAGGTTCAATCCAAAGTGAGCGTCTGGAGCGCCACCACCGAAAACGAAGCGTCCGGTCCGTTTGAACCTGTCAAGCACGGTGCTTTTACCTACGCTGTGTTGGGTGCGCTTCGTGGTTGGGCTGACGGCGAAGTAGACGGTGAGCGCGACGGCCAAGTGGATACTCAGGAAGCTTCTCAGTTTGTTCGCCGTTTCTTGCGTGAAATTCAGGTGCTCGAGCAAACGCCTGAATTTTTGGGCGATCGTGAGCTTGTTTTGAGTCAGGGTAAAGAAACGCCGCCGACCGATGAAGCCATCATGGATGCGCGTCGAGCCAAAAAACAAAAAGAAGAGAAGAAGCAAAAGAAAGATAAAAAGAAAGACGAGCCTAAAGTCAAAGAAACACCCGTCGTTGAAAAGCCTTATAATCCGGAAACCAACGATATTCTTCGCACAGTAGGCAAAGTATTTCTGTTTACAGGTGTGTCAGTTCTTCCTATTGGTGGCGTTATCTATAGCATTGGTGTTGGCCGGCCAGATTCAATGATGGAAGAAGGTGAAGGTGCCGCAAATGCAGGCAAATTCATGATGATCTCAAGCCTTCCCGCAATTGGTCTGGGTGCTACTCTTTGGCTCATTGCAAATTATCGCGATGCAGCTCATGGGTACAAGGCATATGTCATGCCTACTGGAAATGGCATCATGGCTGGTTTTCGTTGGTAACTCTCAAAATAATTTAAAAGCTCGAAGTATTGTAAAAAATAACTGATAAAACATGCTTCATGAATGCAAAATAAGAACAGCAATTTTATCAATGAAAACATGCTATCATATGTGAGCAAGAGGTATGCGAAATGAAAGGTAATCACTCAATTCATAAACGAATTTCACATTATGCGCAGACGGATACGCATACGCTATACCGGGAACTTCTGATTGCCGATATTGGATATACTGACGAAAAGGCAGATGAAAACCGGAAAAAATACGGAGCGAATGCTTTGTTAGGGCGGGCAACGGATACTGTTTGGTATCGTCTGCGCCGTGCTTTTATCAATCCGTTTACGATCATTCTTTTTATGCTGGCAGCGATTTCTTTTTTGACAGATGTTTTTTCACCATCTGTCTTTCAAGGAAATACTGCGACCGCACCGATTATACTGACAATGCTACTGATCAGTGGAGTTATCAGATTTATACAGGAGATGCGTGCAAAGCGAGTTTCCGATTATCTGACAGGGTTAATTCATTCTCACGTTTCTGCTTTGAGAAATGGGAGCTGGACAGACCTTGCACCGTCGGAATTGGTCGTTGGAGACAGGGTTCGTCTATCAGCAGGTGAGCGTG
>JAZUEA010000402.1:0-3800 GCA_045639945.1 Myxococcota bacterium | reverse complement strand
ATAGATAACTAAATGGCTTTGAAACTTCTGATTGCAGTTGAAATAAATCGTAAGAAGCATTCAGCACTAAGCGAGAATGATTTTTTAAATCTGAAACATCAAATGGGTCTATGCCTTGCTCAAGTGTGAGCTCGATTTTTCGATTTGCACGGCTTCGAAGTTCGTTTCTGACCGCCACTGCTGCAAGTGCGTTCTTTGACTGTGAATTCTCGAGACTTTCAGGCGCGTCAGGATTGTGTTGTGCATCCAGTTGACCAAAAACTTCGAAAGTTAACCTGTGTGTCATGTCTCGAAAGCGTTTTTGCAATGCCATGGCTGCAGTGAGTTGTGTTTGGGCTGATTCACAAACGTTGTGAAAAGAGCTCTGTGAGTTGAGTTCATCGCCCAAATCAATTTCACCACTGATATGCGGAGTGAATTGTAACGGTCCGAAATAAAAGCGCTTTTCAAAAAGAGCCTTTGCTCGTGCCGCGGAGTGATCGTTTGAAGAGCGGTGAATGTAGGCGGCTTGCAACTCAATTGCGAATGTGTCGGTATGAAGTTGTAATTTCGCTTTGGGAATCAACAGTTGCTCGTGAGAAAGTACTGAAAAATCAGATGCTTGCGCTAAATAAGCACCTGCAAAGATAAAACTGCGATCAAATGCAAAAACGAGTTCTCGTGTTGTAAATAAGCGTTCACGGTCTGCGATGTTGTGGCTTTGATTCGCCCAAATATTGCGATCGGTTGCAAATGTACCAGCAGATACAAAATGAAATGAGCCAAGAGGTAAAAAGGTTGAACCCGAAATTAAATTGCCATCAGGTGTAAGTAAAAGCTTTGTATCCAGATGTGAGTGATTTTCTTCTAGATAAACTTGGAATCCTGCAGTTGCACCACCGTGATAGCCTGGTAATAATAAGACTTTGAAGTCATTTTGAGTTACTCCAAACTCAGAAAAATCCAATAAAAATGGCCATTCAATTCGCATGCCGTGGTGTGACGTGTATCCAAGCCTAGGAAATTGTGCACCAGAACGTTGATTCTTAAGAGTCCAGCTTGGAATAGACGGCGTATGAAAGCCAAATAAGTTGATATGCGGCCAAATCAGTAAAAGATCGCCATTTTTCTCTTCTGCACGCTGTGCTTCAATAGACCATGGAGCATCACACAAAGCTCCCTCGCATAAAGTCATTTGTAAATCATGAAGTAACCAAGATTGATTTGAGAATTCAGCTGTATTTACCTGAAGTGTCCCATGTGTACCACTTAAAGTGAGCGACTGACATCGCCAGTTCTCATTGATAACGTTACAAGTGGCTGCTTGGCCTGATGTGGTTTCGCTTTGAAGTGAGAGATTTTGAAATTGAAGGCCTTGAGAAGAGAATTCGATGGATTCAGCTTCAAAATCAAAAGATTGAGCGTGCACTTCTGAATTCAAGCAAATTGCAAAAGCAGAAATGACGCCTAAAAATCGCAAGGGAACTCCAAAAAATACGAATCGAGTTTGGGCGCTTTTTCGCTCATTTTGAGTATAAAATGACACGTTATTTCATGGAGCGGCTTCATTTATGCGATTGAGCGTTCTTATTCCGTGCTTTAACGCTGAAAATTACATTGAAAATTGTCTTGCAGCGCTCGCCTTAGAACGAAAAAACTCAGAGTTTGAGGTGATTTGCGTAGATGACGGCTCTTCTGATGACACGGTCGCGTTACTTTCGAGGTTTGCGTCAAGCCATCCATGGTTGCGCGTGATTGCCACAGAGCATGGTGGGGTTTCGCACGCTCGCAATACAGCTTTGGCGCATGCAACCGGCGATTATGTTTGGTTTGTGGATGCAGACGATCGACCGGCAAGTGGGTCGGTGGCGCGTCTGATTGAGGTTGTTCAAAAAACGAATCAGCCAGATGCGGTTTATTTTCTCTTTCAGCGCGTGCCAAAAGATTTTTCGATGGTGCTCGATTTGGATTTGCCACTCGGTGTTCGCTTGACGGACACAACACCGCTTTATCGGCGACTCCTTAAAAGTGGTTGTTATAATTCGATTTGCACCATGTGGATTCGTCGAGAATGTGCCGCGAATACGTGTTTTGATGAATCGATTGTCACCGGCGAAGACGTGCTCTTTCAGTTGAATTTGTTAGATTATATTCACTCGTTTGTGGCGCTCTCAGAGGTGCATTATCTGTACATTGTTGAGGATTCGAGCTGCACACGGCGGTTTAATCCAAGTAAATTCGCATCGATGCGCGCAGTTCGTATGCGACTTTGGGCCGAGGCTGAAAAATTCAAGTTTGAGCGCAAGATTTTTGCACGCCGGTGTTTGGATGATTTTTGGAATCTTGCAAAGCTTGGAATCCTAACGAGCGATATGGATAGCGTTTTTGAGCTCGCGCAAGAAATGAGCGCTGATGCTTTTTTCTGCCGGGTGAGAAAAGCGGCAGGCGAGTGGCCGTCGTTTGCGTATGTTTTTGCGAGATTGGCGGATCGCCCGTGGTTTCTGAGGCGGTTTCTTGCGGTTGCTGCAAAAGCAGCGAAAATGAAACGAAAATTTCGTCGCTGATTGCTGAATTTTTTAAAGGTGGGAGTTGGGGCAGGCGCCCCAAGGCGGGATTAGAAGCGGGCTTGCGCCATCAAGCTGACGCCCAAAACGAACGGGTTGTCGAATTCCAACACGCCTTCATCAGGATCGTTGGAGACCAAGTTCGCGTTGTGAGAGAGCTGAACTTCGCCCACGACTGTGACCATGTCGGAAAGGTGCGACTTTAAGGTGAGACGCGCCGAGTAGATTGGGCTGATGTCCTTGTTGGTGGGCAGCTGAATCTTGTCGGTGTTGGTTTCGCCTAACACGTTCTTGGACTTACGGACCATGGTGACGGCCGTGTAGTGCTCGCCGGTGTTCGGATCGATGCCTTTGGCTGTTGCGCTGGCGGGCATCTGGATACCAAACACAATGCCGGGCACGAGCTTGGTCGACGGGAAGAGGTAGTCCGCGCCGATATCGAAGAAGAATTCAGGCGTAATGTCGAGCTCTTCTGCGATGGTGCTGAACGTGTACAAACCGTTGGAGTCGTGGACCAAGAAGGCTAACTCGCGGAATACCAAGTCGGCGGACAAAGTCCAGTAACCCTTTTGCATACGGGCGTTTAAGTCGGCCGCGAAACCGCCTTCGCGCTTGGTTTCGCCCAAGTCTTCGAACGACTCAAGCATGTGGCTCAAGTACGTGGCTTCGGCAGAAACCTGGAAGCCGAAAGGCTTGGGATCGAAGTTGCGCGCTGCAAGCTTTTCATCGCCTTCGTTGCGGTAGAGCGACTTGTCCACAGACTGCTGCGGCTTAATGCCGTCCCAGTAGGTGACCTGTGCGCTCACGCCGAACTCGTGCATCGGCTTGCCTTGCAAGTTGCCACGGTCAGTGGGGATGCGACCTTTTTGGAAGTAGCCGCCGTTCATTTCCAAGCGCAGGTGGTCAGGAATCGGATCGTAACCTAAACCAGCGAGGCCTGCGTAAATGGCTTCTTCTTCATCGGTTTCGTCGCTGTCGTCAACTGCGCTGAACCGAATGGTACGAGCAGTCTTGGCGCCCATGAAGGCGTAGAAATCCTTGGTTTCGTAGCCCAAACGAATGCCCGGAACGTAGTTGGCGAGCACGAAGCTTTGACGACCACCCCAGGAAAGCTCGTAGCTGTAGCCCAGGCGGAAACGGTCTGAGTCGAAGGGGAACAACACGAGAGAGAGTTTCGAGTGGTTTTTTCCCTTGTAGTGCAGTGCGAGGTAGCTGCCGTCATCGCGAATACCACCGGCGAGGTTGGCAGAGTTGCCT
>JAZUEA010000401.1:0-1975 GCA_045639945.1 Myxococcota bacterium | reverse complement strand
CAAGAACCGCTCACTTTTCACCTTGAAGGCGAGAGCGCGCTTGCTGCTCACGGTCTGGAAACGCCGCTTGCAGACGACGTTGCCGCGCTCATGCAATCATTTGCAAAACTCGATTCTCGTTGGGAAATCTTAAGAGCTGAGCAAATTTTTACGCTGCCCGGTCGCGGCGTTTGCGTGCCGGATTTGGTGTTTCGCGACAAAACGCGCGATCGCTCCGTTTACTTGGAGGTGATGGGTTACTGGAGTCGCGATGCGGTTTGGCGGCGGATCGAGCTGTGTGAAGCCGGTTTGGGTGTGCCCATTATTTTTGCAGTTTCGTCGCGGTTGCGCGTGAGTCCTGAAGCACTGCAAGAGCCCTATCCATCGAGACTCTACGTTTACAAAGGAGTGATGAGTGCTAAAGGTGTGCTTCAGTGCTTAGAATCACTTGATAACACTTTGATTTAGGAAAATTTCCCAAAATAGTTTGACAACAACCTTTTAACTCTCCTACTTGTGGCTTTTTGGTTAACTTTTTAAGTTCCCGCGCGCTGCGAGGGGATAGGAGAACGAAAATGAAGCAGTGGTTGTTGTTTACTGTGCTCGCAGTCGGTGTTTCCGCCTTTGGTTGTGACGACGACGATGACAATAACGTCGATCCCCAGGTTGACGCGGGTGTTGGAGGATCGGGCGGCGGATCTGGAACAGCCGGCGGCGAAGCGGGCTCTGGAGGCGGCGCTGGCACGGCCGGCGGTGAAGCCGGTTCAGGCGGCGGTGAAGCCGGTTCAGGCGGCGGCGCTGGCACAGCTGGTGGTGAGGCCGGTTCTGGTGGTTCAACGGGTAACCGTGGTGATTACGGCGATTACTGCGAAATTCCCGAGCGTTGCGACTACCAAAACATGCTCCAGGAAGAGTACCAAGCGTGTGTGGATGAGCAGTGCGAAAGCGGTACCTGCCACAATTTCTTGGCTGATTACGGTTTCTGCACGCGCTCTTGCACGCGTAACAGCGATTGCGAAGATCAATCCGGCAACTTCTACAGCGGCGACTTCGTCTGCGTCGGCGATGGTAACGTGGGTTACTGCATGCCTGGTTCGAACGCTCGTTGCGAAAACCGCGGCGGCGTTTGCACGACCGAAGGCGAAGTTTGCAAGCTTGATGTGATTTACGCTGGCGACACGAACTACGGCGGTGTCTGTCAGCCGGCCACGCCTGGCGGCAAAGCCATTGGCGAAGCTGTGAACGAAGCCGCCGGCGAGCACTGTGCAACGGACATCTCTTTGGCCGGTCTTTGCTCCGGTGTCTGCGATCCGAACGCCGAAACGACCACCTGCAATCCTGAAACGCAGCAGTGCTGGCCGAACTTCTCTCTCACCAGCGATGGCCAGATCGCTTTCAACTTGTGCGTGCCCAAGTACTGTGACCGCAACTCGGACTGCGGAAACAACTTGGTTTGCAGCATAACCTTGGACTTCGGTGGCGAAGACAAGATCGTTGGCATTTGTGTTCCGCCAAGCGAGGGCACTGTTGATGTTGGTGAGCACTGCGCAACCGACAATCAGTGCGATGGCCTCTGCATCGATGGTTACTGCTCTGGCTTCTGCAAAGAAGATTCGGATTGCGGTGGCACCGGTTACTGCACCGTCACTCAGCTCGGTATCACGAGCACCACAAGTGCACCGGTTCAAATCTGCATGCCGGGCAAGGGGTCCAACCGCCTCTGCTCTAAGGATGCGGATTGCGCAGCGGACGGCACCTACCCTGAACAAGCCTGCGATTACGTCGTTCGTGGCGATATTCACCACGGTGTTGAGCAGTCGCCCTCAACTGTCGAAGGTCGCTGCTCCGAAATCGCTCGCAATGCTGTGAACTTCGGCGAAGCCTGCAGCGCGCAGAAACCGTGCCGCACCGAAGGCTTGTGCATGACCGTTTCCAACAAGAACGTTTGCTCGGCCATGTGCAGCACGGCGGCGGACTGCCCCGAAGGTGGCATTTG
>JAZUEA010000400.1:0-1761 GCA_045639945.1 Myxococcota bacterium | reverse complement strand
CCCGGTTTTCTTTGATGCTGGTGATTCGTCAGATCCGGATGCGCCGTGTGATTCGCTGACCTATCAATGGTTCGAAAATGGCGTTTTGATTCCAGGCGCTACGTCTTCGACGCTTGAGTGGGATCGCTTCCACAACACAACGCCTTCGTCTCGTGTTCCGTTCAGATTGGTTGTGAAAGACAAAGCTGGTGCCACTAGCAGCAAAGATTTCACGCTCGAAATCAATGAAACGCCTGAGCCGGCTGTGCGCTTTGATGAGATTTTGACTTGCCAAGACACTGCCAATGGCATCGACTTGTCTTACTCGCTGCGCGTCCCTGTTTCCTGCGAAAACGTTAAGATTACGGCGAAGTACGGCAATCTAACCTACTCGTTCCTCGAGACTGGTTTGCGCGGTGCAACGACCAGCTTCTCTTGGAACAATGGGTTGTCGGTTACGCTCCCGACTGAAGGCTTGAACACCGAAGACGTTCAGGTTCGTTTCGACATGGAATGTGCAAACGCTGCTCACCCCTACACGGGCAGTGCGGTTTCAAGCGCGTTCAAAGTCGATTTGTACGCACCCGAAATTTCGATCAGCAATGCCTTCGTAATGGGCGTTTGCTACCCGCCGACCGCTGTGCCGCCGCTCAACATTATGGCCATGGACTCGGTTGCCGGCGCTGTCGACTACATTCGCTTGGATTCCTCCAGCGCGTGCGTGCGCCAGGTTGAAATTCTCGCCAGCGATGAGTGCAGTCACAGTGCTCGCCAGGTTTACGAGTACTACGTGGCCGTGCCTTTCGAGTTTACGCTTGAAGGTCCGTTGAACAACACATTGGTTTCCGAAGGCAGCGTTTCTTGGGCCTACGATGTGCCTGATGTCTGCGTTCGCGATATTGTCGCCAAGGTCAGCGAAGTGATGCAGGACGGTTCTTCTGTGGAGTACCTCTATGTGAAGGACGAAGTCCTCAACAACCCTGGCTCCACGTACACCGTGACCGTTTCGGGCAAAGACTGCGCCAACGCGCACCAAACGCCTCGTTCCTTGAGCTTCCGCGTCAACGCTGCGCCAATCGCGGTTCCGATTCCGGCGAACCACCCGAACGGCACCAACTTTGCAGCCAACACCTACTTAATGAAGGAAGGCCAGACCATCACGCTGAGCGCGGTGGAATCCCAGGCGCCTGAATACGACGACCAAATCGTTAGCTACGAATGGAAGTTCGATAACCAGGCTCTTGGCGTTTTGACCGGCGATCGCCCGACGTTCCACTCAGACGTTCACGGTGATTTCTACGGCACCTTAACGGTTACGGACTCGTTCGGTTTGGTGGGTCGCTCTCGCTTCGAAATCATTGTTGAGCGTGTGCCGCCGACCGCTGCAATCACCGCGAGCTCAACCGGCACTCAAAATGTTCCGATGCACTTCTCTGGCGCAAACAGCTTGCCCGGCGTTGTGACCGATCCGATCGTTTCTTGGCACTGGATCTTCAGCGATGGCACCGAAAAAGACGGCATCGAAGTAGATCACACCTTCATGAACGACGGTCTGGAAACTGTCCGACTGATTGTCACGGATGGCGACGGCGACACAGGCACGGCGCTCTTGCACCTTTCCATTGCGGACTGCTTGCCCACGTTTGATGCGTCCGATTTGTTGAGTGAAACGTACGAAATTCGTCCGTTTGATTACGTTGTCCACGCGGCCGCTTGCTCGCCGAATGAGCCCATTGTTCGTTATGAGTGGGATTTCGACGGCGACAACATCGCTGGCGAAGT
>JAZUEA010000399.1:0-3369 GCA_045639945.1 Myxococcota bacterium | reverse complement strand
CTTCATCGACGGCTTCGAAGCTCAGATTTTGGGCCACAAGGCTGGCGACAAGTTCGACATCAACGTCACCTTCCCTGAGGATTATCCTCAGAAGAACCTTGCTGGTAAGCCCGCTGTCTTCGCCACCACCTTGAAGAAGCTCAAGGTTTTGGAACTCGCCGGTGATGATGTTGAGCTCGCCAAGAAGGTTGGCGCGCGCGACATGGCTCAGGTTCGTGACAGCATTCGCGACGAATTGAAGCGCCGTTACTCGCAGGGCACCGATGAAGAATTGCAGCTCGCCATCCGCGAAAAGATGGGCGAGTTGGACGACTTCCCGGTTCCTGAGCCGATGATCACTGCTCAGGTCGAAGAAGCTCGTCGTGCTCGCGTTCGCAAGCTCGCTCAGGAAGGCAAGTCCGTCGAAGAAGCCGATAAGGAAGCTGCCGCGGCTCACGATGAATTTGTGGCTCAGGCGACCAAGGAAGCTCGCGCCGAAATGGTCATCGAAGCCTTCGCTGCTCGCGAAAAGATCGACGCCAGCGAACAGGAAGTTCAGCGCGCCATCATTCAGCTCTCCAACGCCATGGGCAAGTACGGCAACACGTTGCGCAGCATCTACGAAGATCCGCAGCACCGTGCCAACTTCCGTCGTCGCATGCGCCAGGAGAAGGTCCTCAACTACTTGCAGGGCCAGATCACGTTGAAGCAGGTTCCGCGCGACGCGCCGTACGGCAAGGCTGAAACCGAAGGGGGAGAGGCATGAGCCGCTTCCCCGGTTGGCTCGATTTCGCGCCGACCTCGTTGATCCCGACCGTCGTAGAAAGTACGCACCGCGGGGATCGTGGCTGGGATATCTTCAGCCGCCTCCTTAAGGATCGCATCATTTTCCTCGGCACCGAGATCGATGATCAGATTGCGAACATCATCACGGCTCAGTTGCTCTACCTTGAGAGCGAAGATGCCGAGGCTGATATCATGCTCTACATCAACTCGCCGGGCGGGGTGATCACGAGCGGTCTCGCAATCTACGACACCATGCAGTACGTCCGCTGCCCCGTGAGCACTATCTGCTTGGGTCAGGCGGCGAGCTTTGGTGCGTTTTTGTTGTGCTCCGGTGAGCCGGGCAAGCGTTACGCCTTGCCGAACGCGCGCATCATGGTTCACCAACCGCTGGGCGGTGCTCATGGTCAGGCGAGCGACATCGAAATTCAGGCGAAGGAAATCCTTCGTTTGCGCGAATTGCTCAACTCGATCATGGCCAAGAATACCGGCCAGCCTGTGGAGCGCATTGCTCAGGACACCGACCGCGACTTCTTTATGAGCGCTCAAGAGGCGCTGGAGTACGGCTTGATCGACAAGGTCATGACCAAGAGCGGTTTGGCTGGCTGATGCGTTTTACGATTCCTTGTTAGGATCGTTCGAAGCCCCGTAATTTGCGGGGCTTTTTTCGTTTTTACCGTTGTTCTTTTTGCGATAAACGGCGCAACGTTTTTTGCAAACTCGTTTTTGAACCGCTTTTCAGACTGTCAAAAAGCGACAACCAAAAGCGACTGACAGAGTTGGGAGAGGCCGTGGCTGAACGCAAGCGCGAAGATAAGTCCAAGTCCGGTAACAAAAAGCTGACCTGTTCGTTCTGCGGAAAAAGCCGTAGTGATGTGGTGAAGCTCATCGCTGGCCCGGGCGTGTTCATTTGTAACGAGTGCATTGCGCTCTGCAACGAAATCATCGCGGATGAGGTCGAAGAAAAGGGACAAAAGGTTGTCAAAACGGCAGTTCCGAAGCCTTCGGCCATCAAAGCGGTTTTAGACGAGCACGTTATCGGCCAGGAGCGTGCCAAGAAGGCGTTGGCGGTTGCAGTGCACAACCACTACAAGCGCGTAGAGGTCAAACCAAAAGAGGGCGAGGTGGAATTGCAAAAAAGCAACATCTTGCTCATTGGTCCCACGGGCTCTGGTAAAACGCTGTTGGCGCAAACACTTGCAAGCTTCCTCAATGTTCCGTTCTCGATCGCGGATGCAACCAACCTGACGGAAGCAGGCTATGTGGGCGAGGACGTCGAGAACATTCTTGTGAATCTTTTGCAGGCGGCTGATTTCGACGTCGAAAAAGCGCAACGCGGCATCGTGTACATTGACGAGGTCGATAAAATCGCTCGTAAAAGCGACAACGCATCGATTACGCGCGATGTCTCTGGCGAAGGTGTGCAGCAGGCTTTGCTGAAGATTTTGGAAGGCACCATCGCGTCGGTTCCACCCAAAGGTGGTCGCAAGCATCCGCAGCAGGAATTTGTGCAGGTCGACACCAAGAACATTTTGTTCATTTGCGGTGGCGCGTTTGCTGGTCTCGAAGAAGTCATCGAAAAACGCATTGGAAAGACCAGTGTGGGGTTTGGTGCGCAAATTAAGTCAAAGGCCAAACGCGATTTGGGCGCGCTTCTTGGAGCATGCCAGCCAGAAGACCTGGTCCAGTACGGCTTAATTCCCGAATTCATTGGCCGTTTGCCGGTCATCACAACGCTTGATGAGCTCACCGAAGATGCGTTGGTGCGCATTCTTACGGAGCCCAAGAGCGCGCTCACCAAGCAGTATCAGCGCTTGTTGTCGTTGGACGGCGTGCAGGTTGAGTTCACCGATGAAGCTTTGCGATTGGTTGCTCAGAAGGCGCTGAAGCAAAAATCTGGCGCGCGTGGGCTTCGTACGATTTTGGAAGGCGCGATGTTGGACGTCATGTTCGAGCTGCCCAGCCAATCCAAGATCAAAAAGGTGATCATCAACGAAGATGTGATCGTCAACAATGCCAAGCCGGTATTTCTTGAAGACCCCACCTGACCGCCCGAGAGGCTTCCCGTGACGGATTCTCCCTGTAATTCCAATCGTTTTCCTGTCGTGCCTTTGCGCGACATTGTCATCTTCCCGCACATGGTCACGCCGCTTTTTGTGGGTCGCGAGCGTTCGATTCGCACCTTAACCGAAGCGGAACAAGGTGGGAAAGATGTGTTCCTGGTCACGCAGCGCGAGCCAGAGGTGAATGCGCCTCACGATTACGACCTTTATCAGGTGGGTGTGATTGCTCGCGTGATCCAGCTTACGCCGCTGCCCGATCAGTCTGTCAAAATTCTCATCGAGGGTCGTGCGCGCGCGCGCATGCTGTCGCTCGACGAGGAAACTTTTGAGGCGGAGCTTGAGCCGCTGGCCGATTTGCCGGCTTCAGTTGATGAATCGCTCATCGCGGATGTGCATCAACAGTTTGAGAGTTTTGCGAAACTCAACAGGCGTGTGCGTGAGGAGATGGTGGTGGCCATTTCCAGCATCGCGGAATCTGGTGCGCTCGCGGATGCTGTTGCGCCGCTGCTGAACTTAAAGATTCGTGACCGCCAGGATTTGTTAG
>JAZUEA010000398.1:0-6778 GCA_045639945.1 Myxococcota bacterium | reverse complement strand
GGAAGTTCGGTATCTCCTTGATAATATTCATCAAAACGCGCTTCGATGAGATTAGACTGAATCCGCGTCTCTGCGAGATTTTTGAGTGCGGCGTTTTGAATTTGGCCAACAACTTGTGAGCGCGCATTGAGCTGAATGGAGAGATTTTCCGTTTCTTCAGAAATGAACAGCTGACGACGCGTGAGTCGGGCAGGCAAGTTCTCATCAAGCGGCGGTTCGATCTGAATTTCGTAGTTTCCGGTGTAGAGCGTGGCGGAAAAATTACCGTTTGAATCAGTGAGCGTTTTGGTTTCGTAGGTTCCGTTGCCTACTTGAGCCAAAAATATAAGGTTTGCGCTGGCGATGGGTTGGCCGTTTTCGCTGGAAAGATGACCATGAGCTTCAAAGCTGGTGCCAATGTCGCCCTGGAAAACCTGCTGGAAAATCCCTTGAGGCTCAACGACTGGTGCATCGATTTCGTTCGATTCGGTGTCGTGCTCTGGCTCTGTCAAAGCTTCTGGACCAACGGCGTGCCAAACGGTTGGAAGCGGCTGAAGTTTTGGATCAGAGCTTGAAACGCGAAGCACGGACAGTCGCGAGGCGGTTGATGGCCAGAAAATCAGGCGAAATTGGCCGGTCATGTCGGTTGTTGCGGTAGTCGAAAGCGTATGGCCTTCGGCGTCTTGCGCAGAAACGCGAATCCCTTGCAAAGGCGTTGGATTCTTTTGTGAAACGAGAACTTGGCCTTTCAAACTGGGTAGCTTGGGGGCGTTGGGCAGCTCTCCCGTTCGTGGCAGCTGAAACGGTTCCAAATTCTCATCGAACGGCACGGACCAAAGATCAATTTCCCATGGCGGTAAAAGCGAAGGATCAGGTGTGATTTTCAGCTTGTACGTCATGCCAAGCACGCTTGTGGGCGACTGCGGCCACCAAGGCGAAAGGGAAATTCGAAAAGCCGGTTCTCCGCTTAATTTCAGGTCACTAGATAAAAATGTCAGCGCCTTTTGAGTAATGCCGGCCAATGCTTGAGCCGTGACGCGCGCTTGAATGGGCGAGCCGTCCATCGGTTGAACTTTGCCTAAAAAATCAACCTGCGGAAGAAGCCTGAAAGTGCCCAGATCTAAAATGGAATTGTCAAAAGTGAAAACTTCGGTGAAATCAACTGGACCAAAAACGCTGCCTGATGGTGGGCGAAGTCGAATTTGGTATTGGCCTTGTGGAATGTTTTCACTCACGCAAGCATGCGAAATACAATGTGTATTTTGTGGACATTGCTCTGTTGTTTGGCAGCCGCGACTCATACCGGCGTCGATTGCGGTCGCTTCATCAACAGAACAACCCGCTGCGCACCAGAGCGCGAAAACTGCGTAAATGCGCGATTTCACAGTGCACACTTGCTTGCGTCAATGAACCAAGTAATGCGGAACGCGCCGGCATCTTCAGGCAAAACTTGGTTTGGACTGATTTCGTCCTCAGCTTCGTCCTCGGAATCCACAAACGGGCGATCGGTCACCAACAAATCTACGCGCTGAATGCTGGAGGAATTAAGGTACTGGCAGATGTCGATGCCAAAATCGATACCTTGCGAACGCGTTTCCGGCGGGCGTCCGGCGCGAGGCCCTTCAATCATGTAGCGCTTTTCTTGTTGGCCTAAATAGTTAAGAAAAACGCGGTAGTAGAAACGATCTTCTGGATTTGGATCGTCGATTCCGCCCACTTCAAATGGAAACACTCGTGGATCCACGTCGGGTTGATAAATGACAACCCGCGAAGGATTTGGACTCACTTGATTCTGGAGGTAGGTAGGTGCGTGATTTTGTTCAAGATATTCCTCTTCAAGCGGCATGGGGTACAAACAGCTCGGCAGCGTAAAAGCTGTGAAAATCCAGGCAATTTGCTTGATGGGAAGTGAAGAAATCAGGGCGTACCTCGCAATAAATCGCAGTAGTCTACTCACTGCGCAAGAATGAGGCCAGAATTAAACGCGATTTATTAATTATGAGACTGAAAACGCTTGAGCACAGGAGCTGGCACCAAGCCTTCAATGTTTCCACCAGCTGCAGCCACGGCGCGAACAGAGCTGGAAGAGATGAAGAAGTGTTCTTCGGAAGTCATGAAAAACACAAAGTCGACTTTGTTGGTGAGTCGTCGGTTCATGGATGCGAGCTGAAATTCGTACTCGAAATCGCTCACGGCGCGAAGGCCACGAATCACGGTTGTGATGCCGCGGCGTTGCGCTTCGTCGACTAAAAGACCAGATTCCAAGCTGGCGATTTCAACACGCGGTTCGTCGGCAAACGTTTCGTGCAACATGGCCAGCCGTTCTTCAGCACTGAACGTAGGTTGTTTGGCGGCGTTCACTGCCATGAGAATGACAATTTTATCAAAGACCTTCAGTGCGCGGTGAACGATGTCCACGTGGCCAACGGTGAGTGGATCGAACGAGCCGGGATAGAGAGCGACGTTCATGGCGTCTCCAAAGATTCGCTTGAAATTTCGGCATGTTGCGCAAAAGGCGACAGGAGAGCCACACCAGTTCGGCCGTAATCACGCTGCCACCAAACTTCACAATCCGAAGGCCAAACGGGTGGCGCTTTCAATTCGTACTCAGCGCAAACGACTGCGTCGGGGGCCAAAATTGGGGACAGCGCAGCAAGTGCAGGCGTGAGTAAATCGAGCGCGTACGGCGGATCGAGGAAAACCACGTCGTATTTCGCGGACTTTTGGTGCATGGCCTTATTTAAAAACGACTGCACTTCTAACTTGACGATGCGGCCTTTGCTGCCTTCGCAGTTCTTGGACACGTGATCCAAATTTTCCTGCAAAATGCGCGCAACGTCTCGATCTTTCTCAACAAACACAACTTCGGATGCGCCACGGCTGAGTGCTTCTAAGCCAAGGCCGCCGGCTCCAGCAAAGAGATCCAAAACGTGCAATCCTTCAAAAGAACGCCGGCATTGAAGGGCAGAGAACACGGCTTCTCGCACACGATCTGCGGTTGGACGAACGGAAATGCCTTCTAAAACCTGTAGTTTGAGACCGCGAGCGCGGCCAGCAACGATTCGCAACACGAGATTTATCCAAGGTCAAAATTCAAGTCGCAGGTGGGGTAGCGCCAAATTTTTAAGGCGTCAAGGCTGCTTTCCGTGCTAGCGATCTGAGTGTGTGACTGATAACATTAATCTTTCTTTTGCCTGAATTTGAGTGGAGAGCACATGAAACGCTCAATCGCATGTCTTGCACTTGCTTTGTTTGCTTTTGGCTGTGACGACGACGATAACGCAGAGCAAGATGCAGCCATTGATGCTGGCTCTGAAGAGTCCGGTTCTTCAACGTGGCTTTCGTATGTAAAAACGGTAACGCCTAGCAACGGCGCGCCAAAGGCGAGCATTTACCTGTACGATTTCGAAGCGAATACAGAAACCGAAATTACAGGCGCAGGCGTTCAGTGCACTCGAAGCTGCGTGCTCTCTCCGAATCGCGATTATGTGGGTTGGATGATGCCGGGCGTTGGTGGCTACGACTGTTACATCGCGCCGGTTGATGAAAATGGTGTCGCGCAGGAATCTGGTAAACGACTGATCGCAAATCAAGTGACGTCGTTCGATTTCACCGATGACCACATTGTTTACATGCACGGCGAGTCGATTTCCGGTAGTGCAACAATCGACATTGAAGCCGAACCCCTTAAGGGCTGCGAAGGCGATGGCTGCAAGAGTTACATTGCCAGCGTAGATGGTTCTGGCGCTTTCCGTGTTGTGGAGCAAAGTCCGCTGGTCATTGTGGCGAAAACCACGCTCTCAACCATGGAACTTTCGTTTTACAATTTAAAAACGAAGGTTTCTCAGTCGATGTACACGTTTGGCCAAGGTAACAGCAGCGGTTCGGAATTTTCTGGTCGTCAGCCGATTGGTCTTTCTCCTGATTCTTCGTTGCTCGCAGTGTTGACGCGTAACTCTCAGGTTTGGCGCGCAAATTCTCTGATTGCCATGCCAAATGCCACAGCGCCGACAGTGCACGAGTTGTTTGAAACGAGCAATCACGAATCGCCGTGTGGTCGTCCTGATCCGTATCGCTTTACTGAAGTTCAACGAGATCCAGTTTTCTCTTCAGATTCCAAGTATTTCTACTTCTTAGCGCATGGCGATTGCACCACTCGTGGCTCAGGAGGCACTTACAGTCGTGACGATTACGACATTCTCAAGTTGGATGCCGCGGCAGCCGGTCCGGTGGTCAACGTAACACGCAGTCCGCGCATTTCGTCTTGGGCCAACCACGACATTAAATCGTTCGATTTGAGCTTTGATAACAAACACTTAGCTTTTATTGCGCCGCAGCCGTACAGCGTGAAAAACCTTTCGATTTGGGTCATTAACCCCGAAAACGGTGAATACGACTGCTCGCGTGGCGATGTTTTGAACGATGATCAGCTCAACGCTCAGCTGGGCAGTGACACGCGCAATCGCTGCGAATTCATCTTCGATCACACGCCTGGCGCCACGGTTGATTACCGCGACATGCGTTTCCACCGCTAGCACTCACTCCATTCTTAACTTTTCAAATTCACAAATTGTGAAAAAGCCAACACTATCAACGGATTGCCTGCGTAATCGTTGATTTTTTCTCTCCTTTCTATATCTTTCCCCGCATAAATGATGGCCGGAGGTCGAAATGCAATCTTCGTTAAAGCACTTCCTCATTGCGTCGCTTGCTGTTGGCTTTTCTTCAAATGCGTGGGCTGACACAAACATCACGAGCGGTAAATACGCCTTCTCTACAGGAGGTGGTTGTAACGTTGCTGAAACCGGTACCTTAAGCATGGAACTGGACGTGTTTGGTTCGTTTGGTTCTTCTGCTAACGGAAACGGTGCGATGTTCGATCCGCCAAACGATTATCCCGATCGTGGTTCGAAGAAGACTGTTTATGAGTCGATGCCATTCATGTGTTACACGAGGAATGGCACGAGCAAGGGCTCATGGCTTGCCAAGAATAGCTTGGGAAGCACGTCTTACACGGCAAGCGGCAACGGCCCTGCCATGACGAGCACCTTTAGCGTTGACAACATTGACGTTCGATTGAACGCATCGTTTGCTTGTAACGTGTTGACGCAATGCTACACATTTACAAACAGATCTTCTTCGCCCATTTCTGAACTTGCTCTCATTCACTACATTGACGGCGATTTGTACTTTGAGGGCACTTACTCGAATGACTACGGCGGTGTTTCCAGCGCAAACCCGCGAACGGTTTACGAATTCGATGAAGGCGATGATCCCACTGCGCCGACTTCTCAGCTGCAGCTTTATGTGTCACCTGGCTATGAGCGCTACTACACAAACTGGGAATTAGGTCAGTACTCCGAGAGCCGTAGTCGTATTTCTAGAACTTCAAGTGGTTGCGAACCGCTTCGTGGCAACATTGCGAATAGTCAAAACTCGAATACGGACCGCAATGGCGATTTGGTGAGCGACTCTGGATACGACATTACCATTTCGCTTCGTTTTGATACCGGCGCAATTGCTCCTGGCGCGACAAGTCCTGAGATTTGCTACAATATTCGTTGGGGTTACGCGCTTGCTTGCTCCGACGAAGATGACGATGGTTTTTGCGTTCTCGATGATAACTGTCCGACGCTCTACAACCCCGACCAGACAGACACTGATCACGATGGCATCGGCGATGCCTGCGACAACTGTCCGACAGTTCCGAACCGCGACCAGCTTGATTCCGACGGCGATGGTTTGGGTGATGCCTGTGCCTCGTCCTGCACGCCAATGGCAGAAATCTGCAACGGCATCGACGATGACTGCGACGGCGTGATTGACAACAACGTGCGTGGCGCTGGCGTTGAGTGCTCGACTGGTTTGTCGGGCATTTGCTCCAAAGGCACCACGACTTGCGTCAACGGCATGTTGACCTGCGTCCAAAATGAACAAGCATTCCCCGAAGCCTGCGATGGCATTGACTCTGACTGCAACGGTCTCATCGATGACAACGTTGAAGGTTTGGGCGAAAGCTGCAACACCGGTTTGAACGGCATTTGTGGCGAAGGCATCACGGTTTGCGGTTTGACGGGTGGTTCGCAGTGCGTTCCTATCGCATCGCCGATTCCCGAAGTTTGCAACGGTTTGGATGACGACTGCGACGGCTTAACCGATGAAGGTCTTGACGATGAGTCGCCCTGCGTTCTTTCCGACAAGCTCGGTGCTTGCTCGATCGGAAAGCGCAGCTGCACAAACGGCGTTTTGAGTTGCTCAAAAACCATTGACGAGAGCGAAGAAATCTGCGACGGCATCGACAACGACTGTGACGGCGAAATCGACGAAGGTTTGCGCAATGCATGCGGTACTTGCGGTCGATTGCCGCTCGACACATGCGATGGCATCGACAACGACTGCGACGGTGAAATCGATGAAGATGCCGACTGCCCCAACGGCGAGCTTTGCGTTCAGGGCAAGTGCGCCACGGCTTGTGTAAACAACGAATGCTCGGGATTTGCAGTTTGCTCTGAAGGTGCTTGTCGCTTGCCGTGCGAAATTGAGCCCTGCGAATTCGGCAAAGCGTGCGACAGCCAAGGTCAGTGCTCCGATTTGTGCGGTGGCATTAACTGCTCACCGGGACAAGCTTGCTTCTTGGGTGAGTGTTTGCCCGATTCTTGCTTCGTTCGCGGTTGCCCCAGTGGCCAGGCCTGCATCGACAACGTTTGCGTGACCGATCCGTGCTTGAACGTCGACTGCACAGTGGGTACGTTCTGCCGATTGGGTTCGTGCATTCCGTCCTGCGCCGAAGTTTCCTGTG
>JAZUEA010000397.1:0-1946 GCA_045639945.1 Myxococcota bacterium | reverse complement strand
GTCAGCGTGGTTTGCGTCAGCGTTGTTTGCGTCGTCGTTGTTTGCGTCAGCGTGGTGTGCGTCAGCGTTGTTTGCGTCAGCGTTGTTTGCGTCGGCGTTGTTTGCGTCGGCGTTTTGGTTTGCGTCGGCGTTTTGGTTTGCGTCGGCGTTGTTTGCGGCGGCGTTTTGGTTTGCGTCGGCGTTGGCGTTAGCTTCTTCGACGTTGGGCAGGAAGTTGTAGCTCTTGAGCAGCATCTTCCAGGAGTCGTTCAGGTAGATGAAGCCGTTTAAGCGCAGACCTAACTTGTCATCGGGTTTGTGGAAACGCACGGTGTACATTTTTGTTTTGTTCACCATGGCGTCCAACATGCGCTGATCGCCGGGCGTGGTGTTGGCGAGATACGCCGGGCCAACTTGCTCGGTGATGATTTGGGTTAAGCCTTTTTCAACCTGTTCGATGATGACTTTGATGCCTTCGTCGCGGAACTTCGGCAGGATTTCTTCGCTGTAGCCCTTGTAAACGGCGGGCGCGGCGTCACCGAAAATCGCGGTCATGTCGGCTTCGGTTAAGAAGTACGGTTCGAGCGCTTTTAGAAGAGCCTCGGAATCTTTCGTTTTTGCGATGTCGACGATCTTTTCGAAGTGACCGCGCAGCGCAACTTTGTCGAACGGCTCAACGACTTCTTTGGCTGCTTCCTGGTAATTGTTGCACGCCGGCGCGCAGGCCATGAGCGCGAAAAAAATGAATAATTTTCGAAGCATTCGATAACTCACTTCTTGGCAGGCTTTTTCGGCTCAACTTTGGGAGCAGGTTTGGTTTCGGGCTTCACTTCGGGCTTGGCCTCTGCAGCGGGCGTGGCAGGCAAAGTCTTGAGCCAGGCTTTGGCGTCGTTGATGGCGGTTTGGCGCTTGGCGTTGGCGTTTTTGCCGCTGATGTTGCGATAGGTAAAGCCGCCACTCTGCGCGGCAGAAAGCGTTTGAAGTGCGAACAAGGCGGTTTCATCTAAGCGATGGCCGCTTTTGCTGGTGAAGCGCAAGATGCCGCCGCGGTAGGTGTAATCCGGGATGCTGTCCCAGGTGAAGTCGGTGCGCTCGCTTAAATCTAACAATTTGGCGATGCTCGGAATTGCTGCCATGTAACCAAGCTTGGCAAGCGATTCTGCGTAAATTGCCTTGGCATAAGGCAAAGTAGCTTCGTTCATGCGCTGCTCAACGGTCTTCGCAAACGCTTCGTAGTCTTTGCTCTGAGCGGTCATTAACTGCGCATGCGTAAAAGTTGCCTTGGCGGCAATCGCGGGAATCGGATCGGCTTCGAGCTTTTGCAAAAGAGCCAATAATTCCGCCTGCTTCGGCATGTTCGGGTAAGCGGTACGATGCAAGTTTTCGAGCGCGACGAGCGAAGACGCCGGATCATTGATCATGAGCGCGGCAATGTGTGCGTCCACGATGCGGGCTTTGTCATCGCCCGGCTGCGGCTCTGCAACCTGGAACGCGCGGATATTGTAGAGCATTTGCAGCGCGGCGATGCGAACGGCGGTGGAGTTTGGCTGCGTTGCGAGCTCGAGGAGCTTGCCGAGCGTTTCAGCCATGTTGGTCTGCTTGCTGAGCAGCAAACGAGAAGCGCGAATCGCGCCTTGGGCCACGTGCGGATTGCTCGACTTCATGCGAGCGAGCACGACATTTACGTAATCGCTGTCAATCGTCGGAATGCTTTGGTGCGGTCGAGTGCGGAATGTGTGACTCAGGTGCTCCAATGCTTCGGCGACAACTTTGGGATTCGTTTCTGTGGCAGCCAAGTACAGCCAAGCGCGGCCGTCGGACGTGGTGTACAGATCAAGCGCGGCGCCAGACAAAATTTCAGATTTCAAAGCCTGCGCGCGCAGTTGCGTGTTGTTGTCGACCGGAACTGAAAGTTTGATCGCCTGCAGATCCGTTTGTGCTGTTGCAGCCGGAGCAGCAGCCGGAGC